>NZ_JALKFY010000764.1:0-1501 GCF_023242985.1 Frankia sp. Mgl5
CAGGGCTCCGGCACGCTCGCGGTTTGACGGGTAGACCGGGTCAGATCTGATTTGGTGTGGGTCGGGCTGGTAGTGGTTGGTTCGTGCGGGTGGTCCGGTGGGACCACGTGTCGTTCACAGAAAAGCAGGCACGCCGCTTGTAGATCACGGAGGTGTCTTATGTCTTCGTGGTCTGGAGTGCGGCGTGCCTGTGGGCGTATTGTCGCGCGCCGCGGCCGAGGTGGTGGGAGCCGAGGCCGTGTCGCGTGCGGGGATCTGGGGACGGTTGGCGGCGGTACCGGATCATCGGTCTGCTCGCGGGCGGATCTACCCGTTACCGGTGCTAGCCGCGGTCTGGCTGTGCGCGGTGACCGCGGCCGGGCATGACCGGATCGCGGCGGTGACCGAGTGGCTGGCGGCGACCACCCGGGCTGAGCGGGTCCGGTTACGGCTGCCGTGGAATCCGTGGAACGGCCATCTGCTGCCCGACGAGGCAACGATCCGCCGGTTCCTCGACAAGGTCGATGACCAGGCGCTCGCGGCCGCGTTGCTCGACCCGCCGCTCACCGACATGCCGGCTGATCTCGCCGATGCGGACACCCTCACCGCGACATCCCCGCCCGGGGCGCCGGACGCGAAGGGTGGTGCGGCTGTCCCCGGCGAGGCGGTACCGGTGCGGGCCTACGCGCTGGACGGGAAGACCAGCCGAGGCGCGAAACGCCCCGACGGGACCCGGGTCCACCTGCTCGGTATCGCCTCCCACGGCGCCGGGGCACTCCTCGGCCAGCGGGAGATCGACGCGAAAAGCAACGAGACCACCGAGTTCCGTGCCCTGCTGGCACCCCTGGACCTGACCGGGGCGTTCGTGTCGTTCGACGCCCTCCACACGGTGCGATCCAACCTCGACTGGCTCGTCGTCCGCAAGAACGCCCACTACCTGGCGGTCGCGAAACACAACCAGCCGAAGCTGAGGGCGTTCCTCGCCGCGCTGCCGTGGGAACAGATCCCGACCGCCGACCTGACCCGCGATCACGGCCATGGGCGGGACGAGACCCGCACCCTCAAGGTCGCCACCGTCGCCCACCTCGACTTCCCCCACGCCGCCCAGGCGATCAGGATCGGGCGCTGGCGCCGGCAGAAAGGCCGGGCGGCCAGCCGCGAAACCGTCTACGCGATCACCGACGCGACCGCGGAACAGGCCAGCCCCGCACTACTGGCCGATCTCGCCCGCGGCCAGTGGCACATCGAGGTCAAACAGCACTACGTCCGCGACGTGACCTTCGGGGAGGACGCCAGCACCAGCCGAACCGGCCGCGGTCCCGCCGCCCTCGCGCTGTTCCGCAGCACCGTCGCCGACACCCTGCGCGCCGCCGGCCACCGCAGCATCCCCGCCGGCCGCCGCGCCCACAAGACCGCCACCGCCGCACTCGACCTTCACGGCTTCCCATGACAACCCAGGCGAACCGCCAGACCCGAAGATCACGGACAGATCAACTCAGAACGCGAGCGTGCCGGAGCCCTG
>NZ_JALKFY010000766.1:0-1454 GCF_023242985.1 Frankia sp. Mgl5
CCGGTGGCGGGCGGCGAAGGGCGGATCCTCACGCTGAGTGATCCGCGCACTCTGGATCCGGCGATCCTCGGCAACGCGTATGCGTCCGGTGCCCTCCTGGGTAATGCCCTGTACGGGACCCTGATGACCAATGATGCGGCGGACAAGGTCCAGTACTCGATGGCCGAGTCGTTCACCACGGCTGACAACGGCAAGACCTTCACCCTGAAGCTGCGGCCGGGGCTGGTGTTCTCCGACGGCACCCCGCTGAACACCGAGGCGGTGAAGTTCAACTGGGACCGGACCAAGGACCCGGCCGTCGGTTCGGCCCACCGGTCGGAGGCGGCGACGATCGAATCGTCCGAGGTGGTGGACGACGTCACGCTGAAGGTCACCCTGGTCACCCCCGTGCCGAGATACGCCCTGTCCGTCCTCGCCTCCTCGATGAACTGGATCGCCTCACCCGCGGCCCTGCGGAAGGGCCAGCAGGCCTTCGACGCGAAGCCGATCGGCGCGGGGCCGTTCACCCTGGAGAGCTGGACCCGTCAGGCCGACATCCGGCTCGTCAGGAACCCTCGCTACTGGGACGCGCCCAGGCCCTACCTCGACCGCCTCACCCTCCGCGCGGCGCTCGACGGCAACCAGCGCTACAACACGTTGCTCACCGGGGGCGCGGACGTGGCCATCGACTCCAGCTGGATCAACCTCGACAAGGCCACCAAGGCGGGTCTGCCGACAAACGTCATGCAGCTCAGCGGCGGCGTCTTCGCGGCGTTCAACATGCGCAGAGCACCGTTCGACGACATTCGTGCGCGTCGGGCGGTCGCGGCGGCGCTGGACTCGGACGCGCTGAACCTCGCGGCCTACAACGGCACCGCGCAGCTGGCCGACACGTTGTTCACCGACGCCTCCCCCTTCTACTCGGAGACGCCGCTGCGTAAGACGGACAAGGCGACCGCCCAGCGGCTCTTCGACGAGCTGGCCGCCGAGGGAAAGCCGCTGTCCTTCACGTTCACCAGTTCCTCCAGCAGCGAGAACAGGGCGATTGCGGAGAACATCCAGGCCCAGCTCGGCGCCTTCAACAACGTCGAGGTCAAAATCAAGACCATTGAGCTCGCCGAGTTCGTCCAGCTGCGCAGGACACTCGACTTCGACGCGGTCATCACGTCCGCGCTCTTCCAGGATCCCGAGCCTCGGTTGTCGACGGTCTTCGCCGGGGGCTCGCCGGCGAACATGCCCGGTATCGACGACCCGGCGCTCAACGCGGCCCTGCAGGCCGGTCGGACCGCGACCTCGGAGGAGCAGCGCAGGGCGGCCTACGACACGGTGCAGGAACGGTTGACCGAACTGACCCCGATGTTCTTCATCGCGCGTGGGGGGCTCGGCGCCATCTCGGGCAAGAACGTCGGCGGCCTCGCGCAGTACGGCCTCGGTTCCCTGCTGCCCGAGAAACTGTGGATCCAGCCGTAGCCGTC
>NZ_JALKFY010000767.1:0-1430 GCF_023242985.1 Frankia sp. Mgl5
GGTCATGCCCACGGGGGTGGTGTACGGAGCGTGATGCCGCGTGATCCTGGTTGAATGTTATGCGGTCAGCGCTTCGGGTGTCACGCTGATCTCGGGTGTGTCGGATTTCTTGTTCGTGGCGTCGACTTTCGCGAGGATTTCCAGGCCGAAGTAGCGGTGGGTTTCGATCCACTCGTCGTGTTGTTCGGCGAGGACGGCACCGACGAGACGTACGATGGCGTCACGGTCGGGGAAGATACCGACGACGTCGGTGCGGCGGCGAATTTCCTTGTTCAATCGTTCCT
Source organism: Frankia sp. Mgl5 (assembly GCF_023242985.1). Lineage (NCBI taxonomy): Bacteria > Bacillati > Actinomycetota > Actinomycetes > Frankiales > Frankiaceae > Frankia > Frankia sp. Mgl5. The sequence continues at coordinate 285 of NZ_JALKFY010000767.1, forward strand.
GCGGGTTCGACGACCAGATCTGCCGCCAGACCTCCCTCGGGTACGTGGTGAACGCGAGCAGGTCAGCTTTCGCGCCGGAGAGATGGTCAGCGGCCTTCGGGAGTTTCTCGGAGAGGGCTTCGACGACCCGGTCGAACTGCCCACCGACCTCGTTCGCATCGGCCTGGTCGAAGACAGTTCTCACGAGAGTGGCGACCCACGGCTGTGACGACTTTGGTGTCAGGGTCAGCAAGTCCCGCAGGTAATGCGTTCGACATCTTTGCCACGACGCACCGGGCAGTGTGGACCCGATCGCGTTGACCAGTCCCCGGTGGGCATCGGAGGTCACCAGGCGCACCCCGGACAGGCCGCGGGCGACCAGGCCACGGAAGAACGCCAGCCAGCCGGCACCGTCCTCGCTGCTCACGACGTCGAGGCCGAGGATCTCCCGGTGCCCGTCGCCGTTCACGCCGACCGCGAGCAGGCAGTGCACATTGATCACGCGGCCGTCCTCACGGACCTTCATCGTCAAGGCGTCGGCCTGCACGAACCGGTACGGACCGGCGTCCAACGGCCGGGACCGGAACGCCTCGACCTGGGCATCGAGATGCTTCGCCAGTACCGATACCTGCGACTTCGAGATATGCGCTACCCCGAGCTGCTCGACGAGCTTGTCGACCCGGCGGGTCGATACCCCGAGCAGATAGGAGGTGGCGACCACCGAGATCAGTGCCTGCTCGGCGCGCCGACGCCGGGTCAGGAGCCATTCTGGGAAATAGGAGCCCTGCCGCAGCTTCGGTACCGCCAGCTCGATCGTCCCGGCACGGGTGTCCCACTCCCGCGCCCGATACCCGTTCCGCCGGTTCACCCGCTCGGGGGAAATCTCCCCATATTCCGCGTTGCAGATCCCGTCCACCTCGGCGCCCATCAACGCCTCCGCGAACGCCTTCACCATCGAGCCCAACAGATCCGGACTCGCTGCCATCAGCTCCTTGCCGAACCCCTCGGCATCAGCCACAGTCGGACGCACGGCCATCGCGTATCTCCTCCTCGAGTTCTTGGCGGTTCTCGAAAAGGATCACGCGGTGGTCGCTCTACGTCACGGACCGCCACTCCGGCGAGTCGCTAGACGATCACGATCCGTACACCACGTGCGTGGACTCCACT
>NZ_JALKFY010000768.1:0-1421 GCF_023242985.1 Frankia sp. Mgl5
CGAACTCGCCGCAGCCGTCTGACCGGCAGCTGCCCCGGCCGCTGGCATGCCCAGCTTCCCCGTAACGCAACAGCGCCAGCAGCGGACGCGGGGTGCAGCAGTGCCAGCGGTCTTACCTGTGAGGATATCGGGGATGGATGGCCGCTCCGAGCTGGCCGCACGGCTCACCGCTGCCGACTGCTGCGGCCTGGTGGCGACGGCGTAGACGGTGAGAGCCCCCGCCCACGCCGGGGTGGGCGCGGCGGCCGCGCCCACCCCGAACTGCCGGGCTACTGGTAGGACAGGTTCGACTGCCCTGAGATCACGCGGCCTGCGATGTAGAGGTCTCCGTTGGAGTCCAGGATCGCGATGATCTTCTTCTGGTTGCCGTGGTGGGTCGTGAAGAAGATCTTGTCGGCTTCCTGGGACGTAGAGTAGTTGGTGTTGACCGAGAGCTCGATGCTCACCGGCGAGCTGATGAGCACATCCTTCTTGGGCGAGGTCGGGTACACCTGGTTCTGCCTCAGCTTGACTCGGCCGTGGGTGTCGCCCTCTTCCCAGTCCGAGGCCAATCCGAGATCAACGTCCGGCATGGCGATGCTCCATTCTCGTTCGTTTGGGGAAACCTCTCCTGGCCGGAGTAGGCTGTATTTTTTCCAGGGAAAGACCTGGCCGCAGAGAGGAAGGAAGTCCGCAGAGGCCGCCGGCATAGAAGGAAGCCGTGAGGTTTCGCCGAAAATTTACTCGACCACCGGGCACCCACAGGCTGATTTTCCTAACTGATCAGACCAGTAAACGGGTGCGTAGACGCCGCAGCAGACGGGAAGCTCTTCCTTGGTCTCCGTATTTCCTGTCCCGGATGGGACCAGCCAGCCATCTAAGTCACAGGCATGAGCGCCACAGCACCTCTCCCCCTGGAGGTAGCGACGGAATCACACCGTCGCATGCGTAGCGTCACACACCAGCGACAGGCCCGCGCGGAAATCGCCGAAATATATTGACCCCGCTAACTCGTGCCGCTTTTGGGTAGATTCGATGAGGAATGTGCACGAATTATTGCTGAGCGTCAACGCACCCGAGCTGGGTCCGATCGGTCGAGGCATCACGATCTACAGAACGGCCTTCGGTCAGGCTGTGACCGGCCCCGGTAGATGCCCCGCCCCCGGCCGCGTTTGTTGGCAAGTATTTTGATCATCGCATTGGCGGATCAGATCCCGATGGCGAGGACCTCGCAGGTCGTCGCCATCGTCCGTGTGGGCACTGACGCCCCTGTGTTGTCAAGTAGCCGCGGTGACCGGTGGGCTGGTGCGTGGGATGGCGTTGTAGATCTCGCGGGCGATGTAGCGCTTGAGGCAGCGGACGATCTCGCGTGGGGTTTTGCCTTCGGCGAGGCGTCGTTGCTGGTAGGCGCGGGTGCGGGGGTCGCAGCGCAGCCGGGTGAT
>NZ_JALKFY010000769.1:0-1379 GCF_023242985.1 Frankia sp. Mgl5
CGGTCGTACAGACCCTCGGCCCGGAGAAGATCTCGAACAGGTCGGTGCCGCACAGGCCGTTGTGAGCGATGGCGATCTTCACTTCACCCGCCGCCGGTTCGGGCTCGGGGATTTCGTCGAGGCGAAGGTCCCGGGGACCATGCAGCCTGGCCGCGATCATGACTACCGCCTTGAGGAGTCGTGGGTTGGCGATCCGGCCGGAGCGGCCGAGGAGGGCTACCGGCGACCACCGTCACCGGCGAACTGGTCCGGGACCCAGGCGGGTGCCCGCTTCTCCATGAAGGCCCGCATACCCTCGCGTGGTTCGGACGACTGCCGCATCGCCCAGAACATGGTCTGGTAGTCGATGAGCCCGTAGCGCTCGTTGAGCATGCGCTTGACGTGCAGACGAGCCGCCGGAGCGGTCTGCAGGATCTCTCCCACGGCACGCACGGCGGCATCGCGGAGCTCGTCGTGGGGGACGACTCGGCTGATGACGCCCAGCTGCTGGGCCTCGGCGGCGTCGAACCGGCGGGCGGAGAGCAGTAGGTCCCGGGCCACGGCAATGCCGACGTGGGCGGGCAGGACGGCGGCGTAGGTGGCGTCGGGGATACCCCGCAGCAGTTCAGGGACCCGGAACGTCGCCCGGTCGCTGGCCACCGCGATGTCCGCCATCATCGCGATCAGGAGCCCACCCGCCTGGCAGATGCCGTTGACCGCGGCCACCACCGGCGCCTGACTGTCCCGGATGGTCAGGAAGGGCAGGACGTCCTCGCCGCCGAGATCGGGCGGCAGCGAGTCACCCGGCTCTGACCGGCTACCCAGGTCACCACCGGGGGCGAACACGTCACCGGTACCCGTGATGACCAAAGCGGCGAGATCCGGGCTCTTGTTGACCAGGGCCACAGCACGCTTGATGCCGAAGTACATCGCCGGAGTCAGGGCGTTGCGGGCCGCGGGCCGGTCGATGATGCACCAGCCGATAGCGCCGTCACGCTCGAAACGCAGACCGGCCGCTCCCAGATCGTCTGTCACGCCTCTTCCCTTCAGTGCACCTCATGTGTGTGTCGACCGCGGCTGCGAGACACTCTGCGCCTCTCTCGCAGCCTGGTCCGCTACAGGCAGGCCTGATCACCAGCTCCCGCGCCCAGCCGCCGCCGCGCCGGGCGGGGTGCGCCGCGGGCATCGCCTCGATTACCGGCGAGAGGACCTCGGGCTCCAACCACCCGAGTGCGCCGGCCCGGTCGAACGTCCGAAGCAGGCGCATCGGACCCTACGCCAAACACTGCACTCAGTACCACTCTGGACATCGCCTACCCGTTGTGGTGCGGGGTACAGTGCAAAAGTGATGGCTGAGGCGTCTGGAGAGCTGGGGGTCCGTGAGCGCACCCGGCGGGCCG
>NZ_JALKFY010000770.1:0-1379 GCF_023242985.1 Frankia sp. Mgl5
GCGGCGCACCGGTTCCGGTGCGCCGCGGTTCCCCCCGGCCCAGTCCGACGTCCGGTGCAGCCCGGCACCTCGGTGTCTGGCCCGGCTCGGCTGGCCGTGTGGGCCGGCGGGCATGCTGGTGCGGTGCTTCGTCATGTCCTCGCGACCCGCTATGCCACGCCCCTGCGGGAGGGCGGCAGTCTTCCCGGCGTCATGGAGGGCGACGACCTCGGAACGTGGGTGGTGAAGTTCACCGGTGCCGGGCAGGGGCCCAAGGCGCTCGTCGCCGAGGTGATCGTCGGCGAGCTCGCGCGCGGCCTGGGCCTGGCCGTGCCCGAGCTGGTCCTCGTCGACGTCGACCCGGATCTCGGCCGAACGGAGCCCGACCAGGAGGTTCAGGACCTGCTCCGGGCGAGCCCCGGCCGCAACCTCGGCATGGACTACCTGCCCGGTTCGATCACCTACGACCCGCTGGCGTTCCCGGTGGAGCCGGCGCTCGCCGCCCGGGTCGTCTGGCTCGACGCGTTCACGCTGAACGTCGACCGCTCCTGGCGGAACCCGAACCTGTTGGTGTGGGGCTCCCGCCTGTGGCTGATCGACCATGGGGCGGCCCTGTACCCGCACCATGACTGGCCGGGCGCCGCGGCGGCGGTCGACCGGCCGCTGCCCGGCTTCGCCGACCACGTCCTGCTCCCCACGCTGGGCGCGGACGCACCGGAGCTGCTCGCCGCCGCGGACCGGGAGCTCGCACCCGCGGTCACGGCGGACCTGCTGTCCCGGATCGTCGAGCTGGTGCCGGCGGAGTGGACGGACGTGCCCGGCTCGGCCTACGTCGACTGGCTGCTGTCCCGTGTCGAGGGAGACCGTCCCTGGCTGGCGGAGATGCTCACCCCCGCCGAACCGCTCGTCGCCGCCGAGCGGCGTACCGGACGTCCCGACTGGCTGCTGGGAGGCTCCGGTGCCTGATCTGTTCGAGTACGCGATGATCCGCGTCGTGCCGCGAGTCGAACGCGGCGAGTGCGTCAACGTCGGTGTCCTGCTGTGGTGCCAACGGGCCGGCTTCCTCGGCTCGCGGTGCGTCGTCGACCGGGAGCGCCTCGCCAGCCTCGATCCGTTCCTCGACCAGGACGCGGTGTCGGCGAGCCTCGTGGCCCTGCGCCGGGTCTGCGCCGGCGGCCTCGACGCCGGACCGCCTGGCCGGCTCTCCGGCGGGGAACGGTTCCGCTGGTTGACGGCCCCGCGCAGCACCGTGGTGCAGACGTCGGCTGTCCACACCGGTTTCACCGACGACCCCGCCGCCGAGCTGGACCGGCTGGTCGAGTTGCTCGTCGCCCGCCCCGGTCCGCCGCGGGGCTGAGGCGACGTCGCTCGCGGGCCCCCCCCCCGGCCCCCCCCGCCGG
>NZ_JALKFY010000771.1:0-1376 GCF_023242985.1 Frankia sp. Mgl5
ACGACCCGGCCGACGTCGTGCGCGCCACTCTCGACGGCATCGAGGCCGGCCACGCCGAGGTCATCGCCGACGCCCTGTCCGCGCAGGCCAAGGCCAACCTCGCCCTCGACCCCGCCCAGGTCTACCAGCCCACGGCGGGCCCGGGTGAAGCAGTCGATCGTCTTCGCGGGCATCGGGATCGCGCAACGGGCCGCCGTCCGACGATCTCCCGCGCACCGTGAACGACTGGCTTCGCGCCCCTGGCAGGCAAGGCCGCGGCCTCTACTTTCCCGCCGGCTCTGTTTGATTGCCGGGCGGGACGTGGCCGGTGTCTGTCACCAGATGTTCAGTCGCCCAGCGTTCGAGTTCGGCCAGGGCGGGACGTAGCGCCTCACCGCGCGGCGTGAGCCGGTAGCGGACGCCGACCGGCGGGCCCTCGATCACCTCACGCGCCACCAGACCGGCCTGGACGAGTTCGTTCAACCGTCCCGACAACATCCGCTCGGTGACACCGGGCACCAGCTTGGAGATCTCGGAGAAGCGTGCAGGGCCGGCCAGGAGCGTGCCGATGATCAGGCCGCTCCAGCGCTTGCCGAGCAGAGCGAAGACCGGGGTCAGCGCGTGACAGCTCACCGCGTCTCGCTCCGCTGGCTCCATCCGGTCATGGTACCCGCGGTCAACACACCCTCGGCAGTTGCTATATTTTCAGCGGCAACTATACTTTTGCAATCCCCAGTCGCTCCCGAGAAAGGTCAGCTGTGACAACTCCCTCCGTGTCGAACCCGTCAGCGCCAGCACTCTCCGAAGCGGCCGGCGCGCTGCCGCTGGCCGCCGGCGTCTGGCCCATCGACCCCGCGCACTCCGGTGTCCACTTCCAGGTCCGCCACCTCGGTGTCACCAACGTCCGTGGCCGGTTCGACGTGTTCAACGGGACACTGACCATCGGCGAGACTCTCGCCGACGTAGCCGTCGAGGCCACGATCGACATGGCCTCGATCAACACGAACCAGGCCGATCGAGACGCCCACCTACGCTCCACCGACTTCTTCGACATCGAACGCAACCCGACCATGCACTACCAGTCCGTGTCGGTGACCGCCGACGAGGACAACTACCAGGTCGCCGGCAACCTGACGATCAACGGGATCACCAAGCCCGCGGCCCTGGCAGTGGAGTTCTATGGCGTCGATGTCCATCCCGCGGACAACCGGACCAGGGCCGGGTTCGCCGCGACCACCGAGATCCGTCGCAGTGACTACGGCATCGACTTCAACATGCCCCTCGGCGCCGGCAAGCTCGCCCTCGGCGACAAGATCAAGGTAGAACTCGACCTCCAGTTCATCGCCCCATGACGAGACCGGCGCAGGCCGAGATCCCGGCTTCGCACCTGGACCTGC
>NZ_JALKFY010000607.1:0-90050 GCF_023242985.1 Frankia sp. Mgl5
GCGGGGGGGGCGGCCGCGGGCCGGCGGCGGGGGGGGGGGGGGCGGCCCCGCCGCCCCCCCCCCCGCCGGAACGTGCCGACTCTCGCCGGCTCGAATTTGCCGCGGTTCAGAATCCGTCCGGCTCGGTGAAGGGGCCGTCCGGGCCGTAGGCGGCGACCTCGGTGAAGATGGTCGCGCGCATCGCCGGGTCCTGCAGCGGACGCAGCGGCGAGGTGGCCGGCTTGTGGTCCGCTCCACGTTCCCAGGTCACGAACTCGGCCATGCTCGCCCACTCGCTGACGACGGCGAACTTCGTCGGCTCGGCGGCGGAGCGCAGCAGGCGGTTCCCGAGCAGGCCGGGCGTGCCCACCAGCTTGGAGCTGATCTCGTGGTAGGCCCGTTCGACCGCGCCCTGATCCTCGGCCGGGTCGACCGCCCACAGCATCACCCGCACCCGGCCACCGGCCTCGGCCTCGACCTCGGCCTCGACCGGGCTGGACGCGGGCGACCCGGCAACAGCCGACTCGCCAGTGGACGACTCGGCCACAGCCGGCTCCGCGGTCGCCGACTCCGCAGCGGCAGACTCCGCTGGAGCCGACTCCGCTGAGGCGGTCTCCTGCGGGTCGGTCTCCGGCGGGGCATCCGCCTTCTTCTTGCGGCGGATCACTCGGCCGCCGCGCCGACAAGGTGGGTGAGCACGGTCCCGGTGACCATCGAGCCGCTGGCCCGCAGGGGGTGGAGGATCTTGCGGTGCTCCAGGTGCCCGGGGCTCAGCTCGAACTCGCGGAACTTCGGCTCGTCCACCCAGTCGCTGATGATGTAGTACGTGCTCGGCTCGTCCTCGGAGCGGATCAGCCACTGCCCGAGGTTCGCCGGGTGGCTGGTCACGCCGTCCCCGATCCGCAGCCAGGTCTGCTCGAACTCCTGCTCGCGGCCCGGGTGGATGTGCATGGTCAGCATGATGCGGAACGGCTGGGGGTGGCCCATCAGATTCCTCCGTCGACCGTGAAGGTGGCGCCGTTGACGTAGCTGGACACGTCGCTGGCGAGGAACAGGACGACGGCGGCGACCTCGTTGGCCTCGCCGAGCCGGCCCAGCGGGATGCGGTTGGTGTACGCGGCGCGCGCCGCCGGGGGCATGCCGGCCGCCTGGTCGGTCTCGATGACGCCCGGCGAGACCAGGTTCACCCGGATGCCCTTGGAGCCGAGCTCCTTGGACAGCGAGCGGGTGAGGCCGATCAGGCCCGTCTTGGCCGCCGTGTAGTGGGCGCGCAGCGGCACGCCGACGAGCCCGGCACCGGACCCGATGTTGACGACCGTCCCGGAGTCGCCGAGCAGCGGCAGCGCACCCTGGGTGACGAGGTGGGTCGCGGTCAGGTTGGTGGTCAGCACCTGCGTCCAGGCGTCCAGCGGCAGGTCGGCGTACGGGATGTGGCTGATCGTCCCGACGCTGTTCACGACGATGTCGAGGCCGCCGAGGTGGGTGCCGGCCGCCGACAGCAGCTCGGTGATCTGCGCCGGGTCGGCGACGTCGGCCTGCACCAGCAGGTGGTCGTTGCCGGTGTCCTTGAGCTCGCGGCGCAGGCTCTCGGCGTCCTCGGTCTGGCGCTGGTGGCCGACCACGACGGTGGCGCCGGCCTGGGCGAGCCCGAGCACGACGGCCCGGCCGATACCGCGCGTGCCGCCGGTGACCAGGGCACGCTTGCCGGCCAGGTCTGGGAACATCAGTGATCCTCTCGAAAGGTGAGTCCGGAACGTTCCGGTGGCCTTGGCCACCCGGGATCCCCCGGCGCGCCGACGGCGTCGTCAGCGCGCCGGAGAGGCAGGTCAGTCGGTGTCGACCGCCCGCAGGACGAGCGAGCTGTTGAACCCGCCGTGGCCGCGCGCGTTGACCAGCGCGACCCGGACCCGGCCCTCGCGCGGCGAGCGCACCAGGTCGAGGCCGTGGGCGGGGTCGGGCTCGTCGAGGTTGCCCACGGCGGGGATCACCCCGTCGCGGATCGACAGCAGCGCGGTGGCCGCGGCGAGCGCGGAGCCGCCGGCGCACAGCCGTCCGATGAGCCCCTGCGGGGCGGTGACGGGCACCGCTCCGGCGCCGAAGACGGCCCGGATGGCCTCCGCCTCCAGCGCGTCGAGGTCCGGTGAGCCGGCGCCGTCGGCGAACACGACGTCGACGTCGGCGGGAGTGAGCTCCGCGTCGGCGAGCGCGCGGCGCATCGCCGCGGCCAGCCAGCGCGAGTCCGCCGGCGCCTGCTCGTGGTGCGCGCCGTCGTGGGTGGCCGCGTAGCCGGCGATCTCGCCGTAGACGCGGGCGCCGCGGCGGGCCGCGGCAGCCGGGTCCTCGACGAGCAGGGTCGCCCCACCCTCACCGGGCAGGTAACCGTTGGCGCGGACGTCGAACGGCTTGTAGCCGTCCGCGGGGCTCGCCGCGGAGCTGACCCGGCCGCTGCTGAGGTGGCAGGCCAGCGCGTACGGCGTCAGCCCGCACTCGGCGCCGCCGGCGAGCACCGTGGGGGTGCCGCGCCGGATGGTGCGCCGGGCCTGGGCGAGGCTGTCGACGCCGCCGGCGCCGTCGGAGACGAGGACGCCCGACGGGCCCTTGAGCCCGTGCCGGATCGAGGTCTGGCCGGTCGTCGCCGCGTAGAACCAGGCGATCGACTGGTAGACACTGACCGCGGTGCGCCCGCGCGTCCACAGCCGGGACAGCTCCCGCTGGCCGAAGTCGTTGCCCCCCGAGCCGCTACCGAAGACCACCGACGTCTCGTACGGGTCGTGCTCGGCCGGGTCGTAGGCGGCATCGGCCAGCGCCAGCTTGGACGCGGCCATGCCCATCCAGGTCCAGCGGTCGGTCTGCACGAGGTAGCGGTGGTCGACGAACTCCTCGGCGGCGAAGTCGGGGACCTCGCCGGCGATCCGGGTGTCGTAGCGGCTCGCGTCGAAGCGGGTGATCGGCGCGACGCGCAGCTCGCCGCGCAGCGTCGAGGCCCAGTACGCGTCGAGGCCGATCCCGCTGGGCGCGATGACCCCGAGCCCGGTGATGACCGGCCGCACCGCGCCCGCGGCCCGCCCGGCCGTGCCGGCGGGTGCGGTGTCCAGGACGGTCATGCCCGGTCCGCCGAGGCCAGGACGATCGCCGACTGGAAGCCGCCGAACCCGCTGCCCACCGACAGCGCCGCGTTCACGGTGTGGTCGCGGGCGGTGTTCGGGACGTAGTCCAGGTCGCATTCGGGGTCGCGGGTCGACCAGTTCGCCGTCGGCGGCACCACGTTGTGCTCGATCGCCAGGGCGCAGGCGGCGAGCTCGATGGAGCCGATCGCGCCGAGGGAGTGACCGACCATCGACTTGATCGAGCTGACCGGCACCTCGTGGGCGTGGGCGCCCAGCGACCGCTTGAAGGCGGCCGTCTCGTGCCGGTCGTTCTGCTTCGTCCCCGACCCGTGCGCGTTGACGTAGTCGACGGCGGTCGGGTCGAGGCGCGCCTGGCCCAGGGCGATGCGGATGGCCTCGGCCATCTCGACGCCGTCCGGACGCAGGCCGGTCATGTGGAAGGCGTTCGACCGGGAGGCGTACCCGCCGACCTCGCAGTAGATGTGCGCACCGCGGGCCCGCGCCGACTCCAGCTCCTCGAGGATCAGCACCGCGCTGCCCTCCCCCATCACGAAGCCGTCCCGGCTGGCGTCGAACGGCCGCGAGGCGTGCTCGGGGTCGTCGTTGCGGGCCGAGGTGGCCCGGATGGCGTCGAAACAGGCGATCGAGATCGGCGACAGTGGCGCGTCGGAGGCACCGGCGATCACGATGTCCGCCTCGCCGTCGACGATGAGCTGGTGGCCGTATCCGACCGCGTCGATGCCGGAGGTGCACCCGGTGGAGACCACGAACGACGGGCCGTGCGCGCCGAACCGGCAGGCGATCTCGGTGGCCAGGCAGCTCGGCACGAGCGCGTGGTAGAGGAACGAGCTCGCGTAGCGCGGGTCGACCTCCCAGTGCTTCCCGCCGTCGCTGACCACCACGTACTCGTTCTCGAGCCGGGTGGTCGCCCCGACGGCGCTGCCCATGCTCACCCCGACGACCGGGCCGTCGCCCGGCTCACGCTCGGCACCGCCGACGCCGAGGCCGAGGTCCAGCCCGCTGTCGGCGACCGCCTCGGCGGCCGCGGCCAGGGCGAACTGCACGAACCGGTCGTTGCGCGCGATCTCCTGGCGGGTGAGGCCGGCGGCGAGCGGGTCGAAGTCGCATTCGGCCGCGACCTGCGACCGGAACGGCGACGGGTCGAAGAAGGACAGCCGGCGGGTGGCGGTGCGGCCGTCCGTGAGCAGGGTCCAGAACTCCTTGCGGTTCGAGCCACCGGGGGCGACGACGCCGACCCCGGTCACCGCGGTGCGGCGCGGACCCCCATCCCGCGACGCCGGCCCGTGGGCGCCGTCCGGCCGCGACCGCTGCGTGGGTTTGTTCACTGCTGCGACTGCTCGGGTAGCGGCTCGGTGTCCACGTGCCCGAGGTCGGGCCGCGGGGCGAGCGGGCTCAGGTGGAACACGAGGAAGGCCACCTCGTCGCCGGTGTTCACGATCCGGTGCCGCATGCCGATCGGGATGAGCAGGCCGTGCTCGGCGGGCAGCGCGGTGTGCTCGCCGTCGAGGCGGGCGGTGACCGCGCCGCTGACGCAGTAGAGAAACTCCTCCGAGTAGGGGTGCCAGTGCTCGGTCACCACTTCTTCGGGCTGCAGGGTGAGGGTGCCCAGGAACCCGGACTTGGCGCCGACGGTCGCCGGGGACAGCAGCGTGCGGATGTCACCGCCGCGGCGCCGGTTCGCCGGCACGTCGTGGATCGAGAGGACCTTGGGGACCGTCAGGGGTGCGGGGGTTGCGAAGCTCACCGGTATCTCCTCAGACCTGCTCGGGAACCTGGACCTGGTCGGCCGCCGGCGCGGCGGCGCGGGCCGCCGCCTCGACCTTGCCGCGGATGGCCGCCTGCTCGCGCGGTGTATTCGTGTTGATCCGCTCGGTCATCTGCTCGGTCGTCACCGGCGCCGTCGGGCGCATCTTGAAGTCCTGCACCCAGCGCATCCGGGTGCCGGTGCCCTCGGGCAGGTACGTCCACTCGATGTGCATGTACTCGAAGGGGCCCGTCTCCACCCGGTAGGCCCGGACCTTGTGGTTCACCGGGTCGAGGGTGCGCTCGGACACCCAGCTCCAGGACGTCCCGTTCTCGTCGGGGTGCATCGTCAGGCGAAACTTGAAGGTGTTCGCCGACTTCTCGAGGATCTCGACCGAGGCGTACTCGGTGAACAGCGACGGCCAGGACTCCAGGTCGTTCGTCATGGACCAGACGAGGTCGATGTCGGCATCGATGAAGATCGAGTTGTCGGTGTGCCCGCTCATGTGTTTCTCCGGTTCGCTCACTGGAGGGAAATAGTTTCGGCCTGGGAGTCTCAGGCGACCTCGGACTGCAGGAGCGCGCTGTTCACCGTGGTGAGGATGTCGGCGAGGGTGTATCCCTCCGGCGCCTCGTTCGGCAGGTCGACACCGAACCGCTCCTGTACCTCGGCCTGGAGCTGCAGGTAGGCGAGCGAGTCCAGACCGATGTCGGTGAACGTCACGCCGAGTTCGGCCGGACGGTCCTCCGGCGGCAGGCCGGCCTGCTCCACGAGGAAGTCGAGAAGCTCGTCGGCGGTCCACTGCAGGGGCATCTGCGTTCCCTTCTCACCATTCCCGCGTCCGCGGGATACGGTTGTGACATCAATCTCTGAAACTCGGGCAGCCTGAAAACTCGAAAGACAGCGCTCCGGAGACCGGGCGACCTGAACCCAGGGCACCCGAAACCACGGTGACCTGCATTCGGGGAAGCTGGGAGCGGACGGCCGGCGGAACCGCCGGCCGCGGGCGCGCGGACCCGGCCCGGACAGCGGCGTCCGGGGCTCGGGCAGGGCGGCCTGCGGGCATGGCGGGGCCACCAGCCGCGCGGGGCGGATGGCTGCGCATGCGACGAAGGTCGGGACGGCCCGTTCGTCCTGCGGCGGCCGGCCGCGCGGAGGCGGAGCCCCGGGGCCGGCGCGGAACCTGGTCCCGCGCCGGCGCGGCCGGGCGCGGGCTCAGGGACCGCTCTGATCGGCCACCCAGGTGTAGAAGCTGTCGGCCATCGCGTCCCGGGGGCCGCGCCAGGTCTGCGGGTCGTACGCCGCGATGTACTTCTCGAGCTTGCTGTTCACGTCGACGAACAGCGGGTGCTCCCGAACCGGCGGCAGCGTGCCGTTGATGTCCGCCCGGCTCTCGATGAGATGGAAGTACAGCCCGTGGAAACGGAAAAGGTCGCGCCGGGCGACGCCGACGAGATGTGGAAGCTCGCCGGCGTCCGACTCCGCGAAGACGTCGGCGACCGCACCGGCGTCTTCGGGGTTCATCCGGGCGACAATCAGCGTCCGCTGGCTGGTCGTGCGTTGGTTCGGAACCGAGCCGGATTCCGTCGGCACTCGATCTCCTCTTTCGGAGTCACGATGAACAGGCTGCGCCGCGCGTGTTCGAGCACAGCCGACCGCTGCCGAAGGGCCGGATCGACCCGAAGGCACCGGCCCTGTCGGATGCGCTCGGCACCGACACGCGCAAGTGACCGGTCTCACGCGTTCGCCGGTCGGCGAAGCCACCTGGCCGGTTCCTGCTGTGGTGGTCCGCGCCAGTTATACGTAATTCCGGTTGCTCATCGGAATCATGCGGCCCATCGGAACTCCTGTCCGGCGTTCCGGGTGGCAGGAAGTTGCCCTGACCATCTACTGCCAACGATCCGACCAACTGATCACAACGCGGTTACAACCAACCCCGCCGGGCCGCGACCGTCCCGGCCTGAAAGCGGCTACGGGCGTCCAGGCGGGTCATGAGGTCGGCGACCATCCGACGCACCGTACGGACGGACACCCCGAGATGGCGGGCTGCCGCCTCGTCCTTCACACCCAGGCTGAGCAGCCTTAAAAGCAGCCGCTCGGTGTCGTTCGGCCGGTCGTCCGCAGGGCTCTCCAGGTCGCCGTCGGCCTCCGCGGCCAGCGGCTCGGCGCTGTCCCAGACCTGCTCGAACAGCATGGTGACCAGGTTCGCCAGCGCGGGCGAGCGCACGATCAGCGCGTGCGGGTCGGTGCCGTGCTGCACGAACTGCACCAGCCCGACCCGGCCGTCCACGGTCGTCGCGTCGATGCGCGGGTCGTCGGCGAGCCGGGCCTCCAGGCCGTGCGAGGCGACCGTGCGGACGTAGCCGACACCCGTCTCGTCGGTGCTGACCGTGCGTGGGAGGACGCTGCGCATCGCCACACCGCGCTGCAGCGCCCGCAGCTCGACCGGGAGAACCTCCGCGGTCAACGCCGGCGGGCGGCCGCGCCGGGTATGCAGCGCGAGCACCTCCTTCTCGGCCCGGCCGACAAGGGTGAGCAGTTCGGCCCGGGCCTGGTCGGCGCTGTCGATGTGCTCGACCTCCGCGCCGTCCCCACCGGGCCGGTTGTCCAGGTACTCCGAGACGAACGTGCTCACCTGTGCCCGTGCCCGGACAAGCCGCTCGTGGCGGCGGATGAGTGCCTCGTGCTGAGCCTGGAGCAGATGCTCCAGACCGGCCTCCGGGTGGACGGCAACCAGGTGGCCGGGGTGTTCGGTGGAGGGCAACAGCAGTGACAGCTCGACGAGCCGGTCCCGTGACCGGCGGACTGTGTCGTTCGCCTGCCCCACCGCCGTGGCCACCCCGTCGACATCCATGTCGGGATGTCTCAGCCACAACCGGTAGGCCGACAGCGTGACGTCGTCGAGACCGAGAAGCTCCAGCAAGATCCCCTTCCCAGGTCGAAGCGGATGGCCCGCGGGCGCTGGGGCGGCACGCGCGGTGTCGTTCACCGTGAGCCGGTCGGCAGTCCCGGTCGCTGGCTCTCCGCGGAGACCACCTCCAGGGCGTGGCGGACCAGCGCGATGAGCGACTGGCGCACCGACTCCCGCTGGCGGGCGTCGCACAGCACCATCGGCCGGCGGGGGTCGAGGTCCAGCGCCGCGCGGATGTCCTCGCTGCGGTAACGGCGCGCGCCCTCGAAGTGGTTCAGGGCGATGAGGAACGGGATGTCACGTTCCTCGAAGTAGTCGATGGCGGGAAACGAGTCGGCGAGACGGCGGGTGTCGACGAGCACGATCGCGCCGATCGCACCCAGGACGAGTTCGTCCCACATGAACCAGAAGCGGTCCTGGCCGGGGGTCCCGAACAGGTAGAGAATCACGCTGTCGACCAGGGTGATTCGGCCGAAGTCCATGGCCACCGTCGTCGTCGTCTTGGACGCGACGGCGCTGGTGTCGTCAACACCGATACTCGCGGACGTCATCGCGGCCTCGGTGGTGAGCGGGGGAATCTCGCTCACGGCGCCGACGAATGTCGTCTTCCCGACTCCGAAACCACCGGCAACGATGATCTTGACCGGATGCGGCGCCGGTGTATCGGCCGCTCGGGTCCTAGAGAGCCTGGAGTCCACTGAGCACCTTTTCGATAATCGCCACGCTGGGGCGGTCCGACGTTCGTTCGGGCCGGTGCACACTCACCAGCCCGGCGTCGAGCATGTCGCCGACGAGCACACGTGCCACGCCGACGGGGAGGTTGAGTCGGGCGGAGATCTCGACGACGGACTGGAGTCGCTGGCAGAGCACCGCTATGGCACGCTGCTCCGGTTCCAGCGTGGTCGCGATGGCCCGCCCCTGCGGAGAGGTGGACACCAGGGCCACCAGATCCAGGGTCCGGTTACTGGGACGGGTGCGCCCCCCCGTGACGGCGTAGGGCCGCACCACCGGCCCGGCCTCGTCGTCGAACCATTCCTCATCCCCTGACACCGCGGTCCTCCTGCCTGGGATCGTCATTTGCCCGCGGTGGACGCGTCACCGGTTCCAGTCCGTGGGGAACGGGCCGGAAGCCGGTGACGCGTCCACCGCGCGTGCATTCGGACAGGTCCTAAATCGGCAGCGCCGACTGCATTTCGGCGCGAAGCTCCGGCGTCAGAAACTCACCCACCCTCGTCACCAGCAGCGCCATCTCGTAGGCGATGAGACCGATATCCGCGCCCGGGCTGCTGAGAATAGCCAGGCACGAGCCGTCACCGACCGCGGTGACGAACAGGAATCCCGCCTCCATCTCGACGATGGTCTGCCGAACGTTACCGCCGCCGAAGAACCGGCCGGCACCCCGGGCGAGGCTGTTGAATCCGGACGCCACCGCGGCGAGCTGGTCAGCGGTGGCCCGGTCCATTCCACGCGAGGTCGCAAGCAGCAGACCGTCCGAAGAAAGCACGATCACATAGGTGACCTCGGGGACCTTCTTGACCAGGTTGTTGAGCAACCAGTTCATGTTCTCCGACGGCCCCAGCGGACGCATCAGGTTACCTTCCTCACATCATCTCCGTCATTGGACACCGTTCCGTCCTCGATCCCACGGCCGAAGTTGGCCTGGAAGGACGACATCATGCTGCGGATCTCCTCGGGTGAACGAGGGCCCGCGGCGAGCGACGAACGGCCTGCGTCCGCGTTCTCCCGGCGCAGCTGCGGCGCCAGGTTCGCGCGCCGCCGCCGCTTGGGCAGGCCGAGCTCGTCGAGACCGTCGTCGGCGGACTCCTCCGCCGCGGCGGCTGCCGTGTCGAACGGCGGCGCCGCCGGCGGCGGGTTGGCCCCGGGGTAGGCGGAGCCCCCACCGGTGGACTGCCCCGGCTGCGACGACCGGGCCGAGCGGCGGAAGGCGCCGTCGCCGATGCCGCCGTCCTGGCGTCCGGGGTAGGCCTGTTCCGCCCCGCCGTACCCGTTCTCCCGCATGGGGCGGCCGAATTCCTGGCCGCGGTCCGCGCGGGGCTCG
Organism: Frankia sp. Mgl5; assembly: GCF_023242985.1. Lineage (NCBI taxonomy): Bacteria > Bacillati > Actinomycetota > Actinomycetes > Frankiales > Frankiaceae > Frankia > Frankia sp. Mgl5. The sequence continues at coordinate 9,822 of NZ_JALKFY010000607.1, forward strand.
CGGTAGCCGGTCCCGTCCCCGGCCGGGCCCTGCTGGCCCGGCGGCGTGTAGTCGGCGCGGGCGTAGTCGCCCGAGGCCCGCCCGGTCCGGGAGCGGGACGGCAGCCCGGCCCCGGGCTGGGAGTCAGCCGAGCCGAAGCCGTCACCCGAACCGAAACCGTCACTCGAGCCGAAACCGCCGGCCGAGCCGAAGCCGTCGCCGGTCTCCTGCCCCAGGCCGCCGCCATTCCCGAAACCGCCGTCGTTCCCGGGACCACCATCGGTCCCGAAGCCGCCGCCGGTACCGAAACCGGACCGGCTGAACTCGGCGGTGTGGTAATCCGAGTCAGCGAAGCCACCCGATCCGTTGCCGGCCATGCCGTTGGCGCCGGCATCGGTCGCGCCGCCACCGAAGCCGCCGGCGTAGCCGCCGGCGTAGCCGCCGCCGTCACCGAAGCCCGCGTCACCGTAGCCGCCGCCGTCACCGAAGCCGTTCGGACCGAAGCCGCTGAACTGACCGGTGTCGGGCGGAGCGCTGAACAGCGAGCCGCCACCGCCCGGAGGCGGACCGAACAGCGAGGCCGCCGGGTCGGACCGTCCGTCGGACCAGCCCGTGTTCCTCCCGGCCCCCGCGTCGTCCGGGTAACCGGCGCCGTCCCGGGACGGCGGGAGCTCGGCCCGCCGCGTCGGGCCGGTCAGCTCGCCCGGACGGCGCGGCGGTACCGGACCGTCGTCGTCTCCCTCGTCGTCTGTCCGGTTCCTGCCACCGGGCTTCTCCGCGACGAACCAGCTCGACCGCGCCGTGGCGAAGACCGGGAGGTCGTCGATCAGCGTCTCGTCGGCGCTGGTGCCGGCATCGTTGGCCCCAGCCGTCGACAGCGCCGCCGCGTCCAGGGTGTCCTCGGGGATGTCCCCCGCCCAGTGGCCGTTGCTCTCCGAGCCGGCGCCACCGACCCCGTTCACCCGGTTCACCCGGTCACCGGTGCCGTTGAGCGAACCGGCCAGGTCCGAGCCCTGCGTGCCGGCGCTCGAAGCGCCGACCGCGGCGAACTCGCGCGGGCCGCTGTCCTCACCCTTGTCGTCGGAGGCACGCAGCAGGGTCGCGGGCAGCAGGACGATCGCCATCGTGCCGCCGTACGGCGAGGGCCGCAGCCGCACCTGGACGTCGTGGCGCTCCGCGAGCCGGCTGACCACGAACAGGCCCAGCCGCTCGCTGGTCGACAGGTCGAAGGGCGGCGGGTTCGCCAGCCGGTTGTTGAGCGCGTCGATCTCCTCCTGGTTCATCCCGAGCCCGCGGTCCTCGATCTCGACCACGAAGCCGTTGGAGACCGGGTGTCCGGCGACCTGCACGGGGGTGTGCGGGGGCGAGAAGGAGGTCGCGTTCTCGATCAGCTCGGCGAACATGTGGATCACGTCACCGACGGCGTGGCCGGAGACGGCGCCACCGGTGATGGGCAGGACCTTGACCCGGGTGTAGTCCTCGACCTCGGCGACGGCACCGCGGACGACGTCCTTGATCGGCACAGGGCGGCGCCAGCCACGGGCGGGCTTGGAGCCGGAGAGGACGATGAGGTCCTCGGCGTGGCGGCGCATACGGGTCGCGAGGTGGTCGAGCCGGAACAGCTCCTCGAGCTCGTCCGGGTCGGTCTCCTTGCGCTCCAGCGCGTCGATGATCTTCAGCTGGCGGTGGATCAGGGCCTGGCTGCGGCGGGCGAGGTTGAGGAAGGTGTCCCCGATGCTCTTACGCATCGCGGCCTGCTCGACCGCGGTGCGCACCGCCACCTGGTGCACCGTGGCGAACGCCTCCGCCAGCTGGCCGATCTCGTCCTTGCTGGTCGCGGGTACCGGGAAGGACTCCGCCGCGATGTCGACGGGCTCACCTCGGTGCAGCCGCTCGACGACGCTGGGCAGCCGGTCGTTGGCGACGTCGAGCGCGCCCCCTCGCAGCCGGCGGAGCTGGCCGATCATGGGGCTGGCGACGAGCAGCGAGATCACGACCGACAGCACGAGAATGATCGCCACGCCGATGCTTCCGAGCAGGGCGTCCCGGGAGGCCGTCGAGGCGATGTCACGGCTTGTCTCGGCCAGGTCGTTGGCGATCCGCACCTCGACGTCGTGCATCTGCGCGATCTTGCCGTCGGCGGCGGTCCGCCAGGCGTCGAGGGTGACGTTGGAAGCCGGCTGCCCGCTGAACGTGTTGACCACGTCCTCGCGCATCTGGTTGACGCCGGTGGCGGAGCGCCCGACCGTGTTCGTGAACAGCTCCAGCTCGGCCGGCGTCGCCGTGGAGCGGAACTGCTCGGTCCAGGCGGTCTCGGCACCGGCGTAGGCCAGCAGAGCACGCAGCATCTGCGGCGTGGCCTGACGCGAGGAGAGCATCTGGGCGACGGAGCCGCGCTGCTGGGAGGCTTGTTCCTTGGCCTGGGCGATACCGGCCAGCGTGGTAGCGCCGTTGACCAGCTTGGCGTCCGAGCTACCGGCCGCGATCCGCGCGTTGAGCAGCAGCAGCTCGTTCACGGCCTCGTTGTAGAAGGCCCCGTTCGACGCGATCTCGGTCTGGTGCGCGTCGATCTGCTTGCGGTGCTCGCCGAGCTGGTCGAGATGCGTACGGATGGAACTCAGCGTCGAGCCGAGGGCGTCCCGCGCGGACGCGGGCAGCGCCTGCTCGTCGGCCAGGTAGACGGCGAGGGCGTCGTCCACGGGCTTGCGGGCATCCACAGCCTGCTGGCCCAGCATCGGGATGAGGAAGTTCGATCCAACGTAAGAGTTGGTCGCATAGCGCTCCCGCTGAAGCACGTGGACCAGGTTGTTACCTTTGATCGAGAAGTCGGCGAGCGCCTCGATGCGGTCCGCGGCCCGGACGTTGTCGACGTCCCCGCGCACCTGTATCGCGCTCAGCACGGCCAGCGCGGCCAGCGGGACGATGAGAATCACCACTAGCTTCGAGCGGATGGGCCAATTCCGGAGCATCCAGTCCTCTCGTCCGACGCCCCGGGGTTGGGCGCCTCGTGTGCGGGTTGAGCGAGTCGCTCATTCGATGCCTGGTCCGCGACGGACGGCGCGCGACAAGGGCGGACCGCGATCGAATGACACCCGGCCCGCACCCGCCTGAAAGCGTCCGACGTCGGACAACTGTAGCGAGCCTGCCTGCAAGTCCCCTCAGCACGTCCCATCAGCACACCGATGAGGACGGCGAGAGTGGGCGGCCTTTGTCAACCGGCTCACGGAAGGGGTATTCCCGGCAGGAATCACGGAATCACAGGCTGTAAGCGCTCCCCGCCTTGGCGCCAGCGATTGTCGGACGCCCTTTGATATACAGGAATACATACGGCATGGTGATGCACCTCACATCAGATGTGGTCTAGATCGTGTCCCGATAGCCGTCAGCGGACGTACTACCTGCGCATTCGCAAACGGGAACCGATCCCCGTCGACGCACGGAGCAGCGGACGGGGAAGCCCCGGCGGCCCGCGGTGACCCATTCGCCCGCGGCTCGGGCCACCATGCCCGGCACCCGAACGCGGGCCGGCACGCCCGAGGCATCCTGACGGCACGGAGCGCCCCGGATGAGCAAATCCGCCGCCCGTTGGGTTGAAGTCGGGTTTGGGTTCGCGATCCGGAGCGCTGCGCCGACCCGCCGCGCGACCCGGCGGCCATCCACCGCCGGCGCCTCGGACGGTCGCTGTCGCGGCCGAACTCACTGCCGCGCGACGGCGATCCCGCACACAACCGCGCGAAGACCCAGGTGGGACGCGCCCCGGAGAGACCGGCCGGGACGGACCGGGTCCCGCCCTCGCACCCCTGGATTTGACCAAAAGGGACATTTTTCGCGTAGCAGCTTCGACCAGGCCGTTCCCCGCCGGCCGCCGCGCGCAACCCGCGGACCCGCACAACCCGCAAGCCGCTGTCCGAGCACGGGATGGTCGCAAGACCGCGGACAGGGCGCGAGCGATCAGGCTCATTCGATCGGGCATTGCGCGGGTACCGGCCGTCCGCCGTTCGGCTCCGGTCCCACGGGACGACCTTCGCCGCCGCGGGCGGCGGGGGCGGCGGGGGCGGCCCGACCGTGTTCGCCGTGGACCCGGCGCGGCTCGTCCGGCTGGCCTGCGCCGGCGAGGACGCGCCCGACGAGCGGTGGTGGTCCCGGGAACTGCCGGGCGTCCTCTTCCTCGACCCCTGCACACGCTGAGCGAGCGCCCACTCTCGATATGGTCGCCCGACGCGGCGGGCAGGCGCTCAGCGCCAGGCGCCGCCCACGCAGCGCGACCAGCGGCGGCCGACCCCCGTGGATGCAGGTCACAACACTTTCCCCGCCGCCACCTGGCACGCCACCGTGGACATGCAGGACACCGGGGCGCAACGGGGTCGACGCGGCCAGACCACCATGAGCAGCCGAATCACACCGACGCCCGCCATCCGTTTGGAGAAGGAGCGTTCGGTCCATGACTGTCGGGGAGTGGCTCGTCTCGGTCGGGGTGCGTCATCTGGTGACGATGCCGGACGGGCCGTCCCCGGGTGCGGCGCTGACGGGGCCGGGCTCGCCACACCAGATCGCCGCCCCGGATGAGGCCTGCGCCCGACTGCTGGCGACAGCCGCCGCCCTGGACCACGGACCTGGCGCGACCTGGGACGGCGAGGTGCTCACGCTGCTGTCCGCGCCGGCCGGGGCCTCCCCCGGGGCCCCGGCCGCCGCCCCGACCCGGGTGGATCCGATCCCCTCACCGGCCGCCCTGGTCGCCGCGCTCGAGGCGGCCCGCGCCCGTGGCACGGCCGAGATCCGGCTGCGACTGGGTTTCCCCCTGGACTCCCCCGTTCCCGTGTCCGCCGCCGCGCCCGCGCCCACGCCCGCGGCGACGGCGACGGCGACGGCGACGGCGACGGCGACGGAATCGGGCACCGCGGCCGGTGCGGCGTCCGAGGTCGTCGGCTCGCTCCTCGCGCGGGACGACGCGCCGCTCAACCCGGCCCGCGCCGCCGCCGACGTCGCCGAGACACTGCCGGCGAACGGGATCGTCCTGGCCGAGCCGGGTGCCGCCGGGCTGTGGGTGGATCACACCGTGCCCACCGTCGGTGGAGAGGCGCGCGTCGCGCCAGCCGGGGGCGGTGTGGCGGTGGCCGGTGCCCTGCTGGCATGGCGGCAGGGCCGGGTGGGGGTGGCGGTCGTCGAGCAGCCCCCGACCGGCACCGCCGCCACCCTGCTCGAGCTGGCCTCGGATCTGGATGCCAGCCTGGTCGTCGAGGTGTGGGGCCGCAGGGGCGGGCTCCGCTCGGCCGCCGACCACCGCGAACGCCTGGCCGCCGCGCTGGGTGCGCGCGGGGTCCGGGTGATCGAGGTCCCCGTCGATTTCACCGCGACGAAACTGCTCATCGACGCGGTCGGCGACGCCGCGGCCGCGCAGGCACGCTAACGCCGGGCTACCGGCACCGGGGCTCCGGCGGCGGGACGCCGAGGCCGCCGCCCGGCGACCGACCGGGCCGCGCTGGCGAGAACATCGCGGGAACAGGCGGGAACGCACCGTCACCTATGCTCACAGACCCCTCAACGCCCTTATCACGGGATGAAGTACCAGAGGGGGCCAGGCAGGCCGACAGGCAACTTCCTGCCAAACCTTTTCGATACCCTTTTTATGTCTGATGATTGCTTTCCTGTGACCTCCCCTGCTGCGGGGTGGTCCTGGTTCGTCCGCGCCTGGGCGGGCACACCGCAGGGCGTGACCGCTCCAGTGCCCCGGCAGCGCACCGAACGCCCCGCGCACCCCCCACCCTGGTGGCGCACACCGTGGTGGCGCCGGCTGGGCTCGCTCGGCGACGCGCGGACGGGTGCCGCGCCGGCCACCAGCGCCCTCGGCCTGCGCCGGGCGCTGGCCGTGTTCGGCCTGGTCTTCTCCGGGGTCGTCAGCGGCCTGCTCGCGGTGGCCGGCCGAACCGTGCCGGCGGTCGTTCTCGGGATCATCGCCGCCACGGCGCTGGTCGACCTCGTCGTCATCCATCGCCGCGCGAGCGCGGCCCGCCGGGCTGACGGGCCGCGCCCGTAGGGTGTTGCTGTCTCCCCGCCGGAGCGGGTCGGCGCCGCCGCGCGAGCCCGGCCCGGGCCCGCGCTCTCCGGCAGGGTCCTGCGGAGGGGCGGGCGGGCGCGGATGACACCGGTGGGCGGGCGATGACACTGACAGCGACGGGCGGGGCCCCACGCGATCTCGGCGGCGACCCGTTCAGCGAGGCCCGCATGCGCCAGGGGCTGCGCCGGATGCGCACCATCGCGACCGGGCTGCTCGCCTTCATGGTCACCGTGTACGTCGTCGCCTGGCGGTGGGACGCCTCCGGCGCGCCGGGCTGGGTCGGCTACGTGGCGTCCGCGGCCGAGGCCGGCACGGTCGGCGCGCTGGCTGACTGGTTCGCGGTCACCGCGCTGTTCCGGCACCCGCTCGGGCTGCCGATCCCGCACACCGCGATCATCCCGCGCCGTAAGGACGCCCTCGGCCGCGGCCTGCAGAACTTCGTCGGGACGCACTTCCTCGCCGAGGAGGTGATCCGCGAGAAGCTGGACCAGCTCGGGGTCGCCAGCCGGGTCGGTGGCTGGCTGCGCCGCCGGGAGAACGCCGAACGCGTGACCTCCGAGATCTCGGCACGGGTGGCCTCGATGATCTCCGGCATCAGCGACGACCTCGTCCGCGAGCTGGTCGAGAAGACCGTCCTGCCCCGGCTCGTGGAGCGGCGGTGGGCGGGGGCGCTCGGGGTGGCCCTCGACCGGGTGGTCGCGGAGGGCACGCATCATCACCTGGTCGACCTGCTCGTCACCGAGATCGAGGACTGGCTGAAGCAGAACCCGGACACGGTCGTGCGGATGGTCCGGGAGCAGGCGCCGGCCTGGTCGCCCAGGTGGCTCGACGAGGCGGTCGCCGCCAAGGCGTACGCCGAGGCGCTGCGGTTCGCCGCCGACCTGCGGACGGACCCCGACCACCGGGTGCGCCGCGCGCTGGACTCCTTCCTCACCACGTTCGCCGAGCGCCTGCGCACCGACGACGAGCTCGGCGACCGGGTGGAGGCGCTGAAGCGGCGGATCATCGCCCACCCGGAGACCGACCGGGCGGTGTCGGCGATCTGGGCGACCGCCCGCGGCGTACTGCTCGACCTGACCACGGACCCGGACGGAACCGCGCGCACCAGGGCCACCGAGGAGCTGGCGGCCTTCGGGAACCGGCTCGCCACCGAGCCGGCGCTGGCGTCCACCGTGAACCGGGCCGCCGCCGACATCGCCGCCCGCACCGTCGGCCGCTACCGCGAGGACATCGCCGCCGTCATCGGGGACACCGTGGCCCGCTGGGAGCCGGCTGACACGTCCCGGCGGATCGAGCTGCACGTCGGTCGCGACCTGCAGTTCATCCGCATCAACGGGACGGTGGTCGGCGCGCTCGCCGGCCTGGTCATCCACCTGCTCACCGAGCTGCTGCTCTGACGGGTGGGAACATGACCGACGCAGCACACGACGACCCGGGGGGTTGGGTGGAGCGCCGACCGGAGCAACGCGGCACGGGGCCGGCCCGTGCCCGGCCGCCGGCGGCCGTGGCCGCGGCCGCGGCGGCCGGCGCTGCGGGCCCGCTCGTCATCGCCGGGCTCCTCGCCCTGATCTGGGTGGGCTACGTGGCCCCGATCGCCCACTTCGACGTCGACGTCTTTCTCCGCGCGGGCGCGGCGGTCGCCGACGGCCGCGACCCCTACCCCCCGCCCGGCACACCCGAGGTCTACTCCGGTTTCGCCTTCGTCTACCCGTACCTGGTGTCGCTGCCGTTCGTCCCGCTCTCCGCCCTTCCCGGCGCCGCCGAGCTGTTCATCGCGCTGTCGGTGGTCGCCCTGCTCGCCGCCTGCCGGCTCGCCGGCGCCGGCCGGTGGACGTTCGCCCTGGTGCTGACGGCGTCCTGCACCATCACCGGGCTGCAGATGGGCACCCTCAACGCACTGCTGTTCTGCGGGCTGGTGGCACTGTGGCGGCTGCGGGACGTCCCCGTGGCGGCCGGGGTCCTCACCGCGGTGCTCGTGTACAGCAAGCTCTTCCTCGTCCCGGTCGTGCTCTGGCTCGCGCTGACCCGCCGGCCGCGCGCGACGGTGGTGGCGCTCGTCACCCTGGCCGCGCTGTTCGGCGTCGGGGAGATCTACAGCCCGGTGGCGGCGCACACCTACGCCGACATGCTGTCCGTCCTCGCCCGCGAGGAGGCGCCCGACGGGCTGAGCCTCACCGGGCTGCTGATGAACGTCGGGCTCGGCCTCGGCGCCGCCACCTGGGGCGCCCGCGCCGCCGCCGGCCTGCTGCTGGCCGGATGTCTGTGGCGGGCCCGCGGGCGGAGCCGCGCCGGCGGCGACGGGCTGCTGTTCGCCGGCGTGGTGGCGGCGGCACTCGTGGCCTCGCCGATCGTGTGGAGCCACTATCTGCTCCTGCTGGTGGCCCCGCTGCTCGCGATCACCCGCGGCGGCCCGGGCCACCCGGCCGCCCCCGGCGACCCGGACCTGCCCCTCGCTCTGTTCACCGGCGGCAGCTGGCTGCTGGTGACCCCACATCTGAGCACGCCGATCGACCTGCTCGTGGCGGCCGTCGTCCTCGGTCCGCTGGTCGCCCTGCCGCTGGTGCGCACGGCCCGTCGGCGGCGGGAAGGACGTCCAGCCAACCCGGACCAGGCGGCCGAGCCGGGCCATGTGGGTGGGTCGGGCCATGTGGCCGAGCCGGCGGTCGCGGCACCGGCCGTGGCGGTGCCTGGGAGCCCCGTACCCGGGCCGGCCGCGTCCGAGCCGGTGGCGGCGCCACGGATGGCCATGACGGCGCTACGGGCTGTCCTGGTGGCCGCGCTGGTCGGCGGGGTCGGGGCGGTGTGCTGGATGGCGGCGCGCGCCCGCGGCGAGGACGCGCGGGTCGTCGGCGCCTACGGGGCGCTCGTCGGAACGCTGGCCCTACTGGCCTGGGCGGTCGCCGCCAGCCGGGACCGGGAGGCCGCGCAGCCTGGTCCGGCGGGCCCGCTCGGCCCGGTGAGCCCGCACCGGCGCCGGACCCGGCGACCGGTGCCGATGCCCGCCACCGGCGCGCTGCGCACCCGAACGGGCCGGGTGCACCCCCAGTAACAGATGCCCGCCAGGCATGGGCAATCCGGCGTATGCTGAGGTCTTCAAGGTCATCTAAAGAGGAAATGTCGTCCAACTGACTCCGAACCGCAGTTCGGCGCTTCACTGGACCAGATGTGACGTAGAACCTCCTCCCCTGATGGTTAACCACACACCTCGCGCCCCCCGATCACGGCCCGGTACGAGGTAACGTCTTCATGTCGGCGTCACCGAGGGCAACCACCCCCGGGGCGGCGACAAGATCTCTGGGGCATCCGGCCAATCGGGCCGGATGTCCGAAGGTCGGTGCGAGCGCCATGGCGGTCTCAGACCGCGGTTGGGTCCGGTCGCGTGAAAACCGGCCGCCCCCTGGCCGCCGGACAACACTTTCCGCGCTTGTAGACCACGCCGCATGGCGCGTGGAACCGACGTGGCGTTGTTCTGTCGGCCCTGACCTGATCGGCGGATCCCCTGACTCAGCCCCGCAGCACCCAGCCCACCCCCGCCCACCGTCCGGCCCGTCCCTCCCGGGGCGGCCGTACCCGTCCCACCGGACACGGCCGCGGCGGGCCTCGTCCCGCCCCGTTCCGCGGTGGTGAGCGCCCGGCGGCGCGCCCGGCGCTCGCCACCCGCTCCCCCCGTCCGCCCGCCGAGTCCTTCGCCGAGGCGGGCCTGCCCCCGCGGCTGGTCTCCGCGCTCGCGGACAAGGGCATCCACGGGCCGTTCCCGGTCCAGGCCGCCACGTTGCCCGACGTGCTGGCCGGCGAGAACGTGCTCGGCCGGGCCCGCACCGGCTCCGGCAAGACCCTGGCGTTCGGCCTGCCGCTGCTCGCCCGGCTCGCCACCACCGGCGCCGCCCGCCCCCGTCAGCCCCGCGGGCTGATCCTCGTCCCGACCCGTGAGCTGGCCCAGCAGGTCAACGACGTGCTGGCCCCGCTCACCCGGGCGCTGGGGCTGTGGATGACCCCGGTCTACGGCGGAACGTCGATCAGCCGGCAGATCTCGGCCCTGCGCCGGGGTGTGCACCTCGTCGTCGCCACCCCGGGCCGGCTCACCGACCTGGTCGAGCGCGACGCCTGCATCCTCGACGAGATCGAGATCACCGTCCTGGACGAAGCCGACTTCATGTGCGACCTCGGGTTCCTCCCGGCGGTCAAGGCGCTGCTGGACATGACCCCGTCCGACAGCCAGCGGCTGCTGTTCAGCGCCACGCTGGACCGCGAGGTCGAGGTCCTCGTCCGGGGCTACCTGCCCGAGCCGGTCCTCGTCGCCGTCGACCCGGAGGTGTCGCAGGTCTCGACCCTGGCCCGGCACGCGATGGAGTCCGTCGACCGCACCGCCCAGCTCCGGCTGGTCACCGCGCTCGCCTGCGGCGCCGGCCGCACCCTGGTGTTCGTGCGCACCCAGCGCGACGCCGACCGCGTCGCACAGGCGCTCACCGAGGCCGGGGTACCGGCCGAGCCCCTGCACGGCGGCATGCCGCAGGGGGCCCGCACCCGGGCGCTCGCCGGGTTCACCGACGGGTTCTACCGGGTTCTGGTCGCCACCGACGTCGCCGCCCGCGGCATCCACGTCGACGGCATCGGCCTCGTGCTGCACCTGGGCCCGCCCGAGGACGCCAAGACCTACCAGCACCGCGGCGGGCGCACCGCCCGGGCCGGGGCCGACGGCGCCGACGTCCTGGTGACCGTGCCGGCCGAGCGTGGCAAGGCCCGGTCGCTGCTGCGGGCCGTGGGCATCCCGACCCAGCCGGTCCCGACGCAGCCCGACGACCCGATCGTCGCCGAGCTCGCCGGACCGCCGGCGCCGCCGGTCGACCCGGCGACCATCCAGGCCCGCCGCCAGCGCAGCGACGGCCGGCGTGGTGACGGCCGACGCGACGGTGGCGGCCGCCGGGACTCCGCCCGGCGCGACGGCGCGCCGCGTGAGGGCGGCCACCGGCGCGGCGGGCCGGGCGCCCGCACCGCCGGCTCGACCTTCACCGGGGCGGCCCGCGACGCTCACCGCCCGGGCCGCCCGGCCCGGGGCCTGGCCCAGACGCGCCCCGCGCCGCGGGTGGACCCCCACCCCGCTCCCGGAGCCTGATCCCACCGCCTCGGGCCTGACTCCGACTTCGGGTCAGGCCCGGGGATGGCTCTCATACGAACGGTGCCCCGGAACGCGGAAGCGTTCCGGGGCACCGGTGGTTTCGCCTCGGTCTCCTGGATCGGTCGCGGGCCGCGACCTCCGGAGGATCACCCGACGGTGGTCAGAGCGAGGGCGAGACGCCCAGTCGCAGCCGCCTCGGGTTCGCCAGCGGGCCGAAGGAGAGCCCCTCGGTGCTCGTCTCCGAGAGGTCGGCGACGTCCGCCGTTACTGAGACCACCTCCCGCTGACCTGGCACCACAGACCCCACCTCGGGGCCAACCGACTCGTCCTGCTCCATGCGCAACACCTTTCCGAAGAGGCGCCGAATCGACACTGGATACCAAAACGGTATCGAGTGGACCCGCATCCTTACGCACCAGGTGTCTGCGGTCACAGTGATCCCGACCCGCCCCCGGCGCCGGGCCCGATGTGCTGTGATGCCGCGCCTCCAGTCGGGAGGGTCACGCCGGCGCGCGGGTGGGCCCGGATGTCCGGCATTCTCGGGACACAGCTCGCGGACGGGCCGGAACGGCCGACGGGAAGCAGGCGGCTCGGCGGCCGGCGCGGACCGTCCAGGACTGGAGGGGTGACCGGTGGCGGGAGGCCGACTCGACGGCACAGACGCACTCGACGGCACGGACACGCTGGATGGCACGGACACACCCGGCGGCACGGACACCCCGAACGGCGCGCAGACTTCGACGGCCCAGGCCGCGCAGGTCCGGGCGGCGACGGTCCGGGCCTTCGAGCATGTCGCGGGGTACCTGGACGGCCTGCGGGAGCGCCCCGTCGCCCCGGCCTCGGGATACGAGAAGATCCGCGCCCAGCTCGGCGGGCCGCTGCCGGCCGGGCCCTGCGATCCCGTCGAGGTCGTCGACACGCTCGCCGCCGCGGCGGCCGACGGGCTCACCGCCACCGGGTCGCCCCGCTTCTTCGGGTACGTGATCGGCGGGATCGTGCCCGCGGCGCTGGCCGCCGACGTGATGGCCGTCGCCTGGGACCAGAACGCGGGCCTGTCCAGCCTGGCCCCGGCGGCCGCCGCCGCCGAGTCGGTGGCCGGGTCGTGGGTCAAGGAGCTGCTCGGGCTGCCCGCGTCCGCCTCGGTCGGGATCACCACCGGCACGCAGATGGCACACGTGACCGCGCTGGGCGCCGCACGGCACCGGGTGCTGGCCCGCCACGGTTGGGATGTGGAGGCCGACGGCCTGCACGGGGCCCCACCGGTGCGCGTCCTCGTGGGCGCCGACCGGCACACCACGGTGGACGTCGCGCTGCGCCTGCTGGGGTTCGGTACCCGCCGGCTGACAGTGGTGGCCGCGGACGAGGCGGGGCGGATGCGGCCCGACGCGCTGCGCGCGGCGCTCGCGGACGGGTCCGGCCCGGCGATCGTGGTGGCCCAGGCCGGCGAGATCAACACCGGCGCCTTCGACCCGCTCGCGGAGATCTGCGCGATCGGCCACGAGCACGGGGCGTGGGTGCATGTGGACGGCGCCTTCGGGCTGTGGGCGGCCGTGTCCGCGTCGGCCCGGCGCCGGGACCTGGTCGCGGGGATGGCGGCTGCCGACTCCTGGGCCACGGACGGGCACAAGTGGCTCAACGTGGCCTACGACTGCGGGATCGCGATCGTCGCCGACGATCGGGCGCACCGGGCGGCGATGTCCACCCGGGCGGACTACCTCGTCCACGCCACGGACGGCGAGCTCGACCCCCTGGAGTGGACGCCGGAGTTCAGCCGGCGGGCCCGCGGGTTCGCCCTGTACGCCGCGCTGCGCTCGCTCGGGCGGTCGGGCCTGACCGAGCTGGTCGACCGCTGCTGCGCGCACGCGCGGCGCTTCGCCGTGTCCCTCGCCGCGCTGGAGGGCGTCGCGGTACTCAACGAGGTCGAGCTCAACCAGGTGCTGGTGCGGGTGGACGACGACGACGCGACGACCGCCGCGACCACGGATCTGGTGGTCGCGGGTGGGGAGGCGTTCGTGTCGGGCACGGTGTGGCGCGGCCGGGTGGCGATGCGGGTCTCGGTCTGCAACTGGACGACGACCGAGGCCGACGTCGACCGGGCGGTGGCGGCGGTGGCGGCCGCCCCCGCCCGGGCCCGCGCCGGCAGCCGGGAGGCGTAGTCCCGCGTGTAGTCCGATGAAGGGCCCGACGGGTGTACGACAGCCTGTTTGCGTGCCCCCGGGAGGGACACGTCGGCATCTTCCCGAAGTCCGTCCAGCGGGCCGGGTTAGGCTGCTGGGAAGACGCCGGACGACGACCGACACCCCACACGGACACCGAGAGACACAATGCCGTCACCGTCACCCCGAGAATCAACCTGAGGACAATTGAACGAGGGAACTACCTAAATCTCGTCACACGTTTCTCAGCGCGTCACCGAACACCCTGAGCCACCGCCCCAGCACCGCCTCCCACAGAGCATCGACCGGCGTGCCCTCCGCGCGCGGGAAGGTCCGACGACATGCCGAACTCTTTCGTCCACCTTCACGTTCACACCGAGTACTCGATGCTCGACGGTGCGGCACGACTCAAGGACATGTTCAACGAGGTCTCGCAGCAGGGCATGCCCGCCGTGGCGATCACCGACCACGGCTACATGTACGGCGCGTACGACTTCTACAAGCAGGCGACCGCGGCGGGCGTGAAACCGATCATCGGCTGCGAGGCATACGTCGCGCCGGAATCACGGCTGCTCAAGCAGCGCGTCCGCTGGGGCGAGCCGCACCAGAAGAGCGACGACGTCTCCGGCGGTGGCTCCTACACCCACATGACGATATGGGCGCGGAACGCCGAGGGCCTGCACAACCTTTTCCGGCTCAATTCCCGGGCGTCCATCGAGGGCCATTACATCAAGTGGCCACGCATGGACCAGGAGATCATCGCCGAGCACGCCGCGGGCCTGATGGCGACGACCGGGTGCCCGTCCGGAGAGGTCCAGACGAGGCTGCGGCTCGGCCAGTACGACGCCGCGCTGAAGGCCGCCGCGACCTACCAGGAGATCTACGGCCGCGACAACTACTACTGCGAGATCATGGACCACGGCATCGAGATCGAGCGCCGGGTCCGTGACGGGCTGGTCGACATCGCCCGCGCGCTCGACATGCGCTTCGTGGTCACCAACGACTCGCACTACACCTACGAGTCCGAGCGGACGACCCACGCCGCGCTGCTGTGCGTCCAGACCGCCTCGACGGTGGCGAACCCGTCCTTCCAGTTCGAGGGCTCGGGCTACTTCCTGAAGAGCGCCGAGCAGATGTACGCGATCGACACGTCCGACGCCTGGCAGCAGGGCTGCGAGACGACGCTGATGATCGCCGAGCGGGTCGACCCGGCCGGCATGTTCACCAAGCAGAACCTGATGCCGCGCTTCCCCGTCCCCGAGGGGGAGACCGACGAGTCGTGGTTCCGCAAGGAGACCTGGGCGGGCATGGCCCGCCGCTTCCCCGACGGGTTCGACGAGGAGCACCGCGCCCGGGTCGAGTACGAGCTCGGGGTCATCCTCGCGATGGGCTTCCCGTCCTACTTCCTGGTGGTCGCCGACTTCATCATGTGGGCGAAGAGCCAGGGAATCCCGGTCGGCCCCGGGCGCGGGAGCGCGGCGGGCTCCATGGTCGCCTTCGCCCTGGGCATCACCGACCTCGACCCCATCCCGCACAGCCTGCTGTTCGAGCGGTTCCTCAACCCCGACCGCGTCTCGATGCCGGACATCGACATCGACTTCGACGAACGTCGGCGCGGTGACGTGATCCGCTACGTCACCGAGAAATGGGGCGACGACCGCATCGCGCAGATCGTCACCTACGGCACCATCAAGGCGAAGGCCGCCATCAAGGACTCCTCCCGGGTCCTCGGCTACCCCTACGCGGTGGGCGACCGGATCACCAAGGCGATGCCGCCGGCCGTCATGGGCAAGGACATCCCGCTCGGCGGGATCTTCGATCCCAAGCACCCCCGCTACAGCGAGGCCGGCGAGATCCGGGGTCTCTACGAGTCCGACGCGGACGTCCGCAAGGTCATCGACACGGCGAAGGGCCTGGAGGGGCTCATCCGCCAGGCGGGCGTGCACGCCGCCGGTGTGATCATGTCGGCCGAGCCGATCATCGACCACATCCCGGTGTGGCGCCGCGACGCCGACGGCGCGATCATCACGCAGTTCGACTACCCGACCTGCGAGAACCTCGGCCTGCTGAAGATGGACTTCCTCGGCCTGCGCAACCTCACCGTGATGGACGACGCGGTGCGCAACGTGGAGGCGAACCGCGGCTTCAAGGTCGATCTGATGGGCCTGGAGCTCGACGACACCGCGTCCTACGAGCTGCTCGCCCGCGGCGACACCCTCGGGGTGTTCCAGCTCGACGGCGGGCCGATGCGCTCACTGCTGCGCATGATGCGCCCGGACAACTTCGAGGACATCTCCGCCGTCCTCGCCCTGTACCGGCCGGGGCCGATGGGCGCCAACTCGCACATCAACTACGCGCTACGCAAGAACGGCCAGCAGGAGATCACCCCGATCCATCCCGAGCTCGCCGAGCCGCTGGCCGACATCCTGGACACCACCCACGGCCTGATCGTGTACCAGGAGCAGGTCATGGCCATCGCGCAGAAGGTCGCCGGCTACACACTCGGCCAGGCCGACCTGCTGCGCCGCGCGATGGGCAAGAAGAAGAAGGAGATCCTCGACAAGGAGTTCGTGCCGTTCTCCGACGGCATGAAGGCCAACGGGTTCTCCGCGGCCGCCATCAAGACCCTGTGGGACATTCTCGTCCCCTTCTCCGACTACGCCTTCAACAAGGCGCACACCGCCGGCTACGGCCTGGTCTCCTACTGGACGGCCTATCTCAAGGCGAACTTCCCGGCCGAGTACATGGCGGCGCTCCTGACCTCGGTGCGCGACGACAAGGACAAAAGCGCGATCTACCTCAACGAGTGCCGCCGGATGGGAATCCGCGTCCTGCCGCCGGACGTGAACACCTCCGACGCCGACTACACCGCGCACGGCGACAACGAGATCAGGGTCGGCCTCGCCGCGATCCGCAACGTCGGCATCAACGTCGTCGAGTCGATCGTGCGCAACCGGAAGGCGAAGAGCCGGTTCACCTCGTTCCCCGACTTCCTCGACAAGGTCGACGCCGTCGCCTGCAACAAGCGCACGATCGAGTCGCTCATCAAGGCCGGTGCGTTCGACGCCCTCGGCCACACCCGCCGCGGCCTGGTGGAGAAGCACGAACAAGCCGTCGACGCGGTGATGGGCGTGAAGAAGAAGAACGCCGAGGGCCAGTTCGACCTCTTCGCCTTCGACGGCGAGGACGCCGAGGAGGACACCGCCCCCATCTTCGGCGTGCAGGAGTTCTCCGACCAGGAATGGGACAAGTCCGTACTGCTCTCCCACGAGCGGGAGATGCTCGGGCTCTACGTCTCGGACCATCCGCTGCTCGGGGTCGAGCACATCCTCGCGGCGAAGGCCGACTGTGGCATCGCCTCCCTCAACGGCGGCGACTACCCGGACGGCTCGGTCGTCACCATCGGCGGGATCATCTCCAGCCTGCAACGCAAGGTGACCAAGCAGGGGAAGCTGTGGGCCCTGGCCACCGTGGAGGACCTCGAGGGCGGCCTGGAGGTCATGTTCTTCCCGGCGACCTACGAGACCTGCTCGACCCAGCTCGCCGAGGACGCGGTCGTCATCGTCAAGGGGCGGGTCGACAAGCGGGAGGACACCCCGCGCCTGGTCGCCTCGGATCTGACCGTGCCCGACCTCAGCGAGCACTCCCTGAGCCCGCCGGTGGTGATCACCCTGCCGGCGTCGCGGGTCAACCCGCCCACCGTCGATCGGCTGCGCGAGGTGCTCGGTGACCACCCCGGCACCACCGAGGTCCACCTGCGCCTGCAGTCGGCGAGCCGCACGACCCTGCTCCGGCTCGACGACGCTTACAAGGTGCAGCGGACGGCCGCGCTGATGGGTGACCTCAAGGCCCTGCTGGGGGCCTCCGCCGTCGCCTGAACAAACCCCGGCCGGGGCCCCTGCCCAGGGCTCCCGCCGCGGTCCGACCCCTGCCGTCGCCTCCTCCGCGCGACGCTGGCTGGTGGCCCATCACCGCGACACGCGCGACGCGATCCGCGACACCGTTTGCGACACCCCTCGCCGGGGGGAGCATGGGCGTTGACGTGGGTTCGCGTCGCCCTGCCTTCGCCGACGCCGCCCCTGGCAGACTGATGGGCCGAGTTCCGCGTGCACCGCGAGACCGGCCTCCGGGCCGCGTGGCGCACCGCGCGGGCCCGGTGGCGGCGCCTCCGGCAGGCGGACCCGGTATCCCGGGACCGGAGGAGAATGTGACGGTCGATCGTCCCGTCGACACAGAACCCGACCAATCCGCGCTCGACCAGCCCGCGCTCGATCACCAGCCCGCCGCCGCGACACGGCCGGACCGGCCCTCAGCGCCGCCGCTGACGGCCAACGCGGGGCCGCCTCGGCAGTGGAGCCCCCCGACGACCCGGCCCGCGGGCTTCGACTGGCCGCCCGAGGTCGACCGGGCCGGCCGGGACCTGCTGCTCGACCTGTTCGGGCCAGACCCGGAAGTCCGCGTCGAGATGTGGGACGGATTCATCCTCGGGCCCGACACCTCGACGAAGGTGGTCATCCGCTCGCCGCACGCGCTGCGACGGGCGCTGTTCCACCCCGGCGAGCTGGGGTTCGCCCGCGCCTACGTGGCCGGCGACGTCGAGATCGACGGGGACGTCTTCGCCGCGCTGGCGCTGCGGGAGCGGATCGCGCGGCTGCGGCCGTCCCCGGCGGCGGTGCGGGCGCTGGCGGTGCTCGTCCGCCAGTTCGGCCCGCGGCCGCCGCAGCCGCCGCCCGAAGAGGCCCGGATGCGCGGGCGCGGCCGGCAGCACAGCCGTTCCCGCGACGCCGCCGCGATCTCCCACCACTACGACGTCTCGAACGACTTCTACCGGCTGGTCCTCGGGCCGTCCATGACCTACTCGTGCGCGGTCTGGGACTCACCGGCCACCAGACTGACCGCCGCGCAGACAGCCAAGCACGAGCTGGTCTGCCGCAAGCTCGGTCTGCGGCCCGGCGAGCGGCTGCTGGACATCGGCTGCGGCTGGGGCAGCATGGCGCTACATGCCGCGCGCCACCACGGTGTCCAGGCGGTGGGGATCACGATCTCCGCGGAGCAGGCGGCCGAGGCACGCCGCCGGGTCACCGAGGCGGGCCTGGAAGACAAGATCGAGATCCGCCTGCAGGACTACCGGGAGATCACCGACGGCCCGTTCGACGCGATCAGCTCGGTGGGCATGGTCGAGCACGTCGGCCGGGCGAAGCTGCCGATCTACTTCGACAACCTGTTCCACCTGCTCCGGCCGGGCGGGCGGCTGCTCAACCACGGCATCTCCTTCCCCGGCGACCCGGTCGGGGCCGCCCGCGGCCGGCCGCGGCTCGGTCCGCTCCCACTGCCCCGCGACGCCGACTTCCTGCACCGCTACGTCTTCCCCGACGGGGAGCTGCACGAGATCGGCGCGCTCGTCACGCTGATGCAGGCCGGCGGCTTCGAGGTGCGCCACGTGGAGAACCTGCGCGAGCACTACGCGCTGACGCTGCGGGCGTGGGTCGCCAACCTGGAGAACCGGTGGGACGAGGCGGTCGCGCTGGTCGGGGCGGGCCGGGCCCGGGTGTGGCGGCTGTACATGGCCGGCTC
Organism: Frankia sp. Mgl5; assembly: GCF_023242985.1. Lineage (NCBI taxonomy): Bacteria > Bacillati > Actinomycetota > Actinomycetes > Frankiales > Frankiaceae > Frankia > Frankia sp. Mgl5. Next base: position 28,702 of record NZ_JALKFY010000607.1, read on the forward strand.
CGCGCTCAGCTTCGAGGCCGGCCGGTCGCAGATCCACCAGGTGCTCGGCGTGCGCCCCGACTCCGGCGCCTCGCACCAGCCACTGCGGCCGTCGTACTGACCGGCCGTCGTACTGACCGGCCGCCTTCCTGAACGGCCGCGGCGCCCGGGCCGGGGTCGGGTCCCCGGTCCGGTCACCGCGGCAGGCGGAAGCCGAGGTCGGCCGGGGGGACGGAGACGTCCAGCTGGGCCTTCTGGAGGCGGCCGGAGAGTTCCCAGGTCAGGGACTGCCAGCGGGTCACCTGGTCGAGGACCCACTGGCCGGACTGACGGGCGCCGTTGCCGGAGCGCCCGTTGCCGCCGAAGGGCAGGTGCGCCTCGGCGCCGGAGGTGGAGGTGTTCACGCTGACCATGCCCGCGCGCACCCCGCGCCGGAAGCGCCGGACGGTCACCGGGTCCCCGGTGAAGATCGCCGAGGACAGCCCGTAGCCGGGCAGGTTCGCGAGCTCGACGGCCTCCTCCAGGTGGCGGTAGGTGGTCAGCCCGACGATCGGGCCGAAGGTCTCCGCGGTGAACAGCTCGTCGTCGGGGCGCACCCGGTCGACGACGACCGGGTGGTAGTAGAGGCCGGTCTCGGGGTCGCCGACGAACCCGCGCCGCGGGCTGGCCGGGCCGATCCGGCCGAGCGCGGTGGACCCGAACGGCTCGTGGTGGTCGCGGACGCACGCCAGATGATCCTCGAACCCGGCGGCGAACCGCGCGTCGAGCAGCGGGCCGTAGAGGACGTCCCGGGTCGGGTCGCCGAGCACGGCGCCGCTGACGGCCGCGGCCAGCCGGCGCCGGAACGCGCCGTGCACCGACTCGTGCGCGATCACCGTGCCCAGCGAGGTGCACCGCTGGCCGGCCGTCCCGAACCCGGCGAACAACGCGGCGGCGACGGCGGCGTCCAGGTCGGCGTCGGGGGCCACGACCATCGGGTTCTTGCCGCCCAGTTCCAGGCAGGGCGACTGCAGGTGCCGGCCGCAGAGCGCGCCGACGAAGCGGCCGACGGCCGTCGAGCCGGTGAAGCCGACCTTGTCGACGAGGCCGGCGTCCAGGGCGCGTTCGAGGCCGAGCGAGGTGGCCGGGCCGTCGGCGAGGACGAGGTTCGCCACCCCGGGCGGAACGCCGGCGGCGGTCAGCAGGTCCATCAGGGCCGCGGCGCAGGCGGCGGCGTACTCGGCGGGCTTCCACACCACCGCGTTGCCGGTCAGCAGCGCCGGCACCAGATACCAGGACGGCACCGCCACCGGGAAGTTGCCGGCAGTGATCACCATGACCACGCCGAGCGGCTCACGGTAGGTGAACAGCTCCCGGTCGGGCATCTCGGACGGCACCGTCTGGCCGTGCGGGCGCCGGCCCTCGCCGCGGAACAGCGCGCAGGTGTCGATGATCTCGCGGACCTCCCCGCGCGCCTCTGCCAGCGGCTTGCCGATCTCCCGGGTGACCAGCCGGGCCAGTGTCTCCGCGTTGTCCTCGACGAGCCGTCCGAAGGCGCCGACGACCTCGCCGCGCACCGGCGCCGGGACGTCGGCCCACTCCCGCTGGGCGGCGCGGGCGGCGGCCGCGGCGGCGACGATGGCCTCCGCCCCGTCCAGCACGACCTCGGCGACCACGTCGCTGAGGCGGGCCGGGTTCGTCGAGCTGACGACGCGCGCGGTCTCCGGGGCGATCCCCGCCGGGCCGGCCGCGGCGTACAGGTCGTGCTGGCGGCCGCCGATCACCGCCGCCACCCGGCGTGGATGAACGAGTGTCATCGCGGTCCTTTCTCGTGTGCGGGGGCGGCCGGTGCCGCGGGGACGGCCGGTGCCAGGGGAGCGATCGGTGCCATGGGGACGGTCGGTGCCACGGAGGCGTCCAGGGAGGTGAGCACGCGGTCGAGGGCCTCCACCCCGGCGGCGAGCTCCTCGGCGCCGGCGGTGAGCGCCGGGCGGAAGCGCAGCGCCCGCTCCCCCGCCGGCAGCAGCAGGACGTGCTCGCGTTCCCGCAGCAGCCGGACGGCCTCGTCGCGCCGGGCGCGGTCGGGCAGGTCCACGGCGCACATCAACCCACGGCCGCGGGCGTTGCGCAGCAGGCGGGGGTGACGGCGGGCCAACTCCTCGAGCCCAGCCAGCAGTCCGGCACCCAGGGTGGCGGCCCGGTCGAACAGCCGCTCCGACTCCATGATCTCCAGCATCCGCCGGGAACGCACCATGTCGACGAGCCCGCCGCCCCAGGTGGAGCTGATCCGGCCGGGCAGCCGGAAGACGTTGTCGGCGACCTCGTCCACCCGCCGCCCGGCCATCACCCCGCCGAGCTGGACCTTCTTGCCGAACGCGACGACGTCCGGGCGCAGGCCGAGCTGGGTGTGCGCCCAGGCGGAGCCGGTCAGGCCCACCCCGGTCTGCACCTCGTCGACGACGAACAGCGCGTCGTGGCGCTCGCACAGCGCCGCCATCGCGCGCAGGAACTCGCCCCGCAGGTGGTTGTCCCCGCCCTCGCCCTGGATCGGCTCGGCGAGGAAGCAGGCGATGTCGTGGCGGTGGCGGTCGAACGCCTCCTCGGCCTGGGCGAGCGCGCGCCGTTCGGCGGCGGCCACCGCGTCCAGCGCCGCGCCGGTGCAGGGGAAGGTCATCGCCGGGCAGTCGATCCGCGGCCAGTCGAAGACCGGGAAGCGCGCGGTCTTCACCGGCTCGGTGTTGGTCACCGAGAGGGTGTACCCGCCGCGGCCGTGGAACGCCGACCGCAGGTGCAGCACCCGCCCGCCGAGCTCGGCGGGGCGCCCGTGTGCCTCGTTGTGTCGGCTCTTCCAGTCGAACGCGCACTTGAGGGCGTTCTCGACGGCGGCCGACCCGCCCTCGACGAAGAACAGGTGCGGCAGTTCCGGGTCGCCCAGTACCCGGGCGAAGGTCTCGACGAACTCGGCGTAGGCGACGGTCGCCAGGTCGGGGTTCGCCGGTTTGTTGACGGCCGCCCGGGCGAGCTCGGCGAGGAACTCCGGGTCGCCCAGCAGGGCCGGCGGGTTGATCCCGAGCGGCGCGGAGGCGAAGAAGCTGTAGAGGTCGAGGTAGCGCGTCCCGGTGCGGGCGTCGACGATCGTGCTGCCCGTGCTGGCCGTCAGGTCGCAGACGACGTCGTATCCGTCGGTCAGGACGTGTCTGGACAACATCGGGATCACGTCGGCCGGCTCCGGCCGGGCCCGGCTCCCCTCGCCCGCACGGCCCGCGACACTCATGACGGCCACGGCCGGCCTCCTTCCGCACCGCGCGGCCGGCCCACGAGGACGTCCGCGTCAGGGCACCAGGGTCGCGGGTACCGAGCGGAACCGCGATCCGATCACGGCGGGCCGGCCCCGCGGACCGTCGGCACCCGGCCGCCCGCCACCCCACCACCGGTACGAACCATGCTCTACCAGGACAGACCAGACATCAATACAGGCACCTGGCGTGGTGCGTCCACCCTGCCTTCTGGGAACATCCCAGTCTGGGATCACCGGAAAAGTCCGACCGGTCGCGTTCCGGCGTCCCCGACGGGTTCCACCCGGAACGTCCGGCGTCACCACGCACCGGGCGGGCCACCACCGAGCGCCGCAGGGCGCCCCCGCACGAGGAGGTATCCAGGACGCGGTGCTGACGCCCCTGACCACGGACGATCCGCAGCGGATCGGTCCGTACCGGCTGGCCAACCGCATCGGCGCGGGCGGCATGGGCATCGTCTACCTCGGCTTCTCCGACGACGGCAAGCCGGCCGCGATCAAGGTTCCCTCGGCGGGGCTGGTGGACGACCCCGAGTTCCGCGCCCGCTTCCGCCAGGAGGTGGACGCCGCCCGCCGGGTGCGCGGCAACGCCGTAGCCGCCGTCATCGACGCCGACCTCACCGGGACGCGCCCGTGGATGGCCACCGAGTACGTCGAGGGCCGCAACCTCACCGACGCGGTCGCGACCCGGGGCCCGTTCGACGAGCGCCTGCTCACCGGGCTCGCCGTCGGTCTGGCCGACGCCCTGGTCGCCATCCACGCCGCCGGCGTGGTGCACCGCGACCTCAAACCGTCCAACATCCTGCTGGCCTGGGACGGGCCCCGCGTCATCGACTTCGGCATCGCCCGGGCCGAGAACAACACCTCGCACACCCGGGCCGGCAGCCTCATCGGCACCCTGACCTGGATGGCACCCGAGCAGCTGCGCGGAGAGCGGGCCGGGCCGGCCGCCGACGTCTTCGCCTGGGGGGCGTGCGTCGCGTTCGCGGCGGCCGGGCAGCCGGCGTTCCGCGGCGACCGGGCCGAGGCCGTCGGCCTGCAGATCCTCACCGGCGAGCCGGTGCTGGAACGCCTGCCACCGACCATCGAGCCGCACGTGCGCGCCGCGCTGCGCAAGGAGCCGGCCGCGCGGCCCAGCGCCGCCGAGATCCTCGGCGGGCTGCTCGGTCGGCCGGTCAGCGGCCCGGCCGACTCGGACGCGGCGACCGGGCTCCTGATGAGCCGGTGGTGGAACCTGCCGCCGACCCCGCCCGAGGGCGCCACGCCACTGCGCGGGCACCCGCCGGCGGGCAGTCATCCCCGGGACGCCGATCCACACGGTGCCGGTCCACGGGGCGGCCCACCTCCCGGCGGCTCCTACCGGGACGCCCGTCCCCACGACGGGTATCCGGGCGGAGCGCAGCTCCAGCCCGGCCACCGGCCGAACCCCGGCCCGCCGGACGCCGGCTACCGCGGTCCGGACTCCGGACCGCGCGGCGGCTGGGCCGACTCCGACCAGTCCGGCGGTGGCTGGCCCGGCTTCGGTGGGCCGGGCGCGGGACCGCCCGGAGCGGGACGCCCGGACGGCGGCGGACGGCCCGATCACGGCCGCCGCGGGATGCCCGTGGCCGTACTCGCCGCCCTGGCGGTGCTGCTCGTCGTCGGTGGCGTCACCGCGGGAGCCCTGCTGCTGTCGGGCGGCGATGGGGACGGCGGCCAGGCCGGCCCGTCCACGGGGCCGGGCGTGACCGCCACCCTGAGCGGCCCGTCCACCGCCCCCGACGGCGGGCCCACCGCCTCGGCCGGGCCGACCGGGCCGGTCACGAACCCGACGAGCCCCGGCTCGGGTGCCACCACGGTGCCGCCGACCACGCCGGGGAGCGGGCCGACGTCCACCTCGACGCCACGGCGGGTGATGACCGCCGACGAGGCGGCCGGGGTTGTCCGCGAGCATGGCTACACCCCCGACATGGGCTCCTACGACCCGGACCGGATGCTCAACCTCGTCCGCGGCACCAGACAGGGGGATGACGGCCGGCAGCGCCAGACAGCGTTCGTCTTCGCCGACGGCGAGTACCAGGGCACCGACACCAAAGCGCCGAGCAACGCCATCACGGTGGAGGTCAGGACGAACACCGACGCAACGGTGACCTACCAGACCTACGTCGCGAACGGAACGACACCCACGGGGACGACGTCGGTGCGTTTCCGCTGGAACGGCACGGATTTCGTGGCCCTCGACCCCATCCCGTCCGATGATCCGACGGTGGACAACCACCGCTGACGTGGCCATCGAGAACCGGCGGCCCACCCCCCAACCGGGCGAGTGTGACGGGCACAACGGACGCACCCGGACGGGCCTACCGCGATTCGGGCACGAGAGTTGGCATTGTGGGACGCCTGACACAGTCGGGCGAAAGCAGCGCGCTCACGACATCACGGACAGCGTCACATCACGGACAGAGGGCGGACGACGCCCACGGCAGGATCGACGCAGCGGCCCGGCCGGGCCGGTAACGAGGGGGCACGGTGCTGACACCGCTGGCGGCGGGTGACCCCCGGCGCATCGGCCCGTTCGAGATCCACAACAGGATCGGCGCCGGCGGGATGGGCTCGGTGTACCTCGGGTTCACCGCCGAGGGCCGCGCCGCGGCCGTCAAGGTGCCCGCCGAGGGCCTCGCCGGCGACCCCGAGTTCCGCGCCCGGTTCCGGCGCGAGGTCGAGGCCGCCCGCCGGGTCCGCGGCCGCGCCGTCGCCGCGGTCGTCGACGCCGACCCCGACGCGACCTCGCCCTGGATGGCCGTCGAATACGTCGAGGGCACCAGCCTCGCCGACGCGGTGATCCGGCACGGCCCGCTCGAGCAGCGGCTGCTGCACGGCTTCGGGGTAGGCCTCGCCGACGCCCTCGTCGCCATCCACGCGGTCGGCGTGGTACACCGCGATCTCAAGCCGTCCAACATCCTGCTCGCCTGGGACGGGCCGAAGGTGATCGACTTCGGCATCGCCCGGGCCAGCGGCACCCCGACCCACACCCGCACCGGCATCCTCGTCGGCACCCCCGCCTGGATGGCGCCCGAACAGCTGCGCGGCGAGCGCGCGACCCCGGCGGCCGACGTGTTCGCCTGGGGTGCCTGCGTCACCTACGCGGCGACCGGGCACCCGCCCTTCGGCGGCGCCGAGCCGGCCGACGTGCTGACCGCGCTACGCCGCGACGAGCAGCCCGACCTCGACGGCGTCCCGCCGGACCTGCTGGCCGCCGTGCGGGCGGCGCTGGCCCGCCGGCCCGAGGCCCGCCCGAGCGCGGCGGAGCTGGTCCGGACGCTGGTCACCGAACCCGGCTCGCGCGGCGGCTCCCCTGATCCCGCCCGGGCGGCCGCGAACGCGCTCACCCCGTGGCAGTGGGAACCGCCCGCGTCACTCGCGCACCACCCCGCCCAATCCGGCCGGGATGAGCGACCGGCCGCCGAGCGGGCCGAACGACCAGACCGGGGCGAGCGACCGGACCGGGACGAACGGGCGACGCAGACGGCGCGCGGGGAACGAGAACGCGGGGAGCGGGGCGAGCGCGGAGAACGTGCCGGACGGATCGCGGCCGCGGCCGGCGCGGTGGCCGGCGCCGCCGACCCGGCGAAGTTCCGCGCCGTCGACCGGCCCACCCAGCCACTGGCGACCCGCGCGGACCCCGGTTCCTGGGAGGAGCCCCCGGGTGGGGACTCCTCCCTCGGCACCGTGCCCGTGCCACGGTTGTCGGCGCTGGCCGACAACCGGAACGAGATCACCGACCCGTCGATCCGGCCGCGCCGGACCGCCACCGTGGCCTCGGTGTCGGCGTTCAACGCGGCGGAGGTGACAGGGCCGTTGCTGACCACCCAGGCCCCCGCCGCCACCGGGGCCGGTGGGGCCGGTGGGGTCGGTGGGGCCGGTACCAGTACCGGTAGCGCCGCCGGCGGCGCCGGTACCCGGGCCGGTGCCGGCGACCAGCCGACCGGCCGCGACCGCGAGCCGGACCACCCAGGTGGCGCCAGGGCGGAGCCGGGGGCCTGGCCGCCCGACCCGCGGGCGTGGCTGAGCCTGCTGGCGGCATCCGGCCGGCGGGACCGCGCCGCCATGGTCGCGGCCGTCGTCGCCTTCGGGCTCGTCGTCGGCGTGGTCGTCCTGCTCACCGCGTCGGACGCCTCCCGGGCGGAGAGCAGCCCGAGCCGCCCGTCCCCGGGCCCGTCGCAGCGGGGCGTCACCGCCACCACCGCGTCCGCCCCCACCTCCCGGCCCACCATGGTCGCGCCGACCACCGTCGCGCGTACCGGCCGTGCCGAGCCGGGGCAGGGCAGCGCGCCGCCGACCCAGGCCGGCATCCCGGCCGGCCCGGAGCCGCCGGCGGACGTCCAGACCGACCCGTCGGCGCAGGCGACACCGACGCACGCCGTCTCCCCCACCGGCGACGCCTCCGCCCCGCCGACACCCGACCCGTCGCTCTCGGCGACACCGTGCGCCGCCGGAGCCCGGCCGGAGGGTGTTGTCGCCACCGCCACGCCCGAGCCCTGCTGACAGGACGCCCCACCGACGCCGACGCCCCGGCCCACCCGCTGGCGGCGCCCCGACGCAGCCCCGAGCATGTGACCGGGAGCACATCGAGACGGTGTCACGGTGCGCCCCGGGACGTCGTCGTCGAGGTGGAACCATCCCACGGCACGCACGATGACGAGGAGGTCACCATGCAGCGCATGGACATGGCGAGCGTCGTACCGAACGCCTACAAGGCGGTGATGGGCCTGGAGAAGTACGTCCGGTCGACCGTCGACGGGACCGTGCTGGAACTGGTGAAGCTGCGCGCGTCGATCCTGAACGGCTGCGCGTTCTGCGTGGACATGCACAGCCGCGACGCGCTCGCCGCCGGCGAGACGAGCCGGCGGCTGTTCGCGGTCGCCGCCTGGCACGAGTCGCCCTTCTTCAGCGAGAAGGAGCGGGCGGCGCTCGCACTGACCGACGCCGTCACCCGGCTCGGCCAGGACGGCGTCCCCGACGACGTGTGGGACGGCGCGACGAAGGTCTGGAGCGAGGAGGAGGTGGCGAACCTGGTGGTCGCCATCGCGACGATCAACGTCTGGAACCGCGTCGCGATCTCGACCCGCACCCAGCCTCCCGCGACGGTCTGACCGTCCGCGGACGGCGAGGCGGATCGCGAAAACGGTGAACCGTGGCGGCCTGAGCGAGTCCATAGTGACACTCAGCCGCCACGCATCGCCCCGGACTGCGTCGGGGCATCCGGGGGCGTTGGGATGGCTCGCTGGGGGAGGGTGTCGTGACGTCCAGGGGCCAGACATTCGCGGGCGACCAGCCTGGCGCGGCGTCCGCGGCGGGGCGGATCGCGGGGGCGCTGACGGCGTACGCGTGCGGCGACGCCTTCGGGCTCCCGTGGGAGGGAAGCGCACCGCGGGACGTCGACCTCCGGCGGGCCGCGGACATCCCGGCCCGCGGGCGGTGGGAGCGTGGCAGCACCTCCGACGACACCGCGCTGACTCTGCTCGTCGCGGAGCACCTGACCACCCACGGCGGCGCGGGTGATCCGGCCGCGCTGATGGGGACGCTGGCCGACCGGGCGGCGTCGATCTACGGGCTGGGCCCGAGCACGATCGCCGCGATCGACCATTTCCGCGCACACGGGAGGCCACCGGCGCGGGGCGGCCGTACCAACGGCGCCCTCATGCGGGCGCTGCCGATCGGCTGGGCGACCGCGCCGGAGGCGACGGAACGGCGCCGTCAGTGGGTGCGCGCGCTGTCGGCGATCACCCATCCCGACCCGGTCGCGCAGGCCGCGGCCGCCGTCGCCGCCGCCTGCGCATCCTGGGCGGTCGAGGGCGTGGACGGGCCGATGCTGCTGGCCGTGGCGGCGGCGGAGGCCGACGAGCTGGCAGGGGTCGACGCGGTTCAGTCACTTTCCGCTCTGGTGAGGGCGATCGAGCGGGGACGGTGGGCACCACCGCCGGCCGGGGTCAGCCTCGACCCGGTGGAGACCCTCGGTGCCGTGTTGCACTGCGTGGCGACGCGGCCGACGCTCGGCGCGGCGCTGACGGCCGCGATCGGTCTCGGCGGGGACACCGACACGGTCGCCGCCCTCACCGGCGGAATCCTGGGGGGCCGGCACACGCCCGAGGAGATCCGCGCGGAACTCCCCTGGAGCTCACGTGCCCTGCTCCCGCCCCGGGGCACGATCGACGTCCTCGCGGACGGCCTGGCCACACTGCGCGAGCCGGGCTCGGCGGGCTGACGCGAAGCGCGCCTCCCCCGCCGAGCCCGGCCTTGTACTGGGCTGCCTCAGGTTTTCAAGATCGTTTTTACTCGAGGCGGAACGTCAACATTGTTGACTATCTTGATGGGTCAGAAGCCCGACCCGCGTGAGTAGAGCAGCAGGTTCGGCGAGCCGGCGCCGATGTCGGTCAGCGCGCCGCGGGTCGCGGTGTCCACGATCGCGTCGCGCACCCTGTCGGGCCCGGCGCCGGGATGCTGCTGCAGGTAGAGCGCCGCCACACCGGTGACGTGCGGGGTCGCCATCGACGTCCCGCTGATGGTGTTGGTGGCGGTGTCGGAGGTGTTCCAGTCCGAGGTGATCCCGGTCCCCGGAGCGAAGACGTCCACGCAGGAGCCGAAGTTGGAGTACGTGGTGTCCCGGCTGTCGGCGGTCGTCGTCGCCCCGACGGTGATCGCCCGGGGCACCCGCGCGGGCGAGATGGCGCAGGCGTCGCCGTTGCTGTTTCCCGCGGCCACCGAGTACACCAGGCCGGAGGCGATCGACTGCCGCACCGCCTGGTCGAACGCCCGCGACGCACCACCGGTCAGGCTCATGTTCACCACGGCGGGGCCACTGCCGTGATGGGCGGTGACCCATTCGACGCCGGCTATGACGCCGCTGACGGTGCCGAACGCGGCGCAGTCCAGAACACGCACCGAGACGAGCCGCACCGACTTGGCGACGCCGTGCGCCGTTCCCCCGGTCGTTCCGGCGACGTGCGTGCCGTGGCCGTTGCAGTCCTCGGTTCCGTAACCGTCATCGATGACGGAGAAACCGCCGGAGGCGCGGCCACCGAAATCCCGGTGGCCGGTGCGGATACCGGTGTCGACAATGTAGGCGGTGACCCTGGCGCCGGTCGAGACGTACGTGTACGCCCGGTTCAGTGGGAGCTTGCGCTGGTCGATGCGGTCCAGGCCCCAGTCTGCCGTTCGCTGCTCGGTATCGGCCCGCACCACCTGGTCGGGTTCCACGTAGGCGACCTCGGGATCCGCCCGGACGGCGGCAAGCTGCGCCGGGTCGAGCTGCGCGGAGTACCCGTTCAGCGTGTACTGGAACTCGCGGGTCACCTGGGCACCGAGATTCCGGGCCCGGGTCGCGGCCGCCGCGGAGGCGGCCACCGAGGGCGCGGATTTCAGCACCACGATGTAACGGCCGGTGAGGTCGGGCGGCGCCGCGGACGCGGCACCCGGAGCAGTTAACTGGGTCATCGCCACTGCGCCGATGAATCCACAGGTAGCCGCGGCCCGGAGTAGATGTCTCTTCACTGCTGCGTACTTCTCCTAACCCGGCCGGAGGATATCCGGCCTCGTCGCGCGTGATTCCGCTTGGTGACTGGAAGCCGAACTTCGGTTCGCTTTCGCTGACTTCCTCGGGCTGGCAGGGCTAACCGAGTCCGAGGCTCCGCACGACCTTCAGCTGGATCTCGTTGGTGCGCCTGATGCGCTCCAACGGCTCCCGATTCACGGCGACCTCGGGGCGCTGGATCTCCGACTCGACGGTGAACCAGACGCCGACCAGATTGGTCTGCCGCTTACAGGCGATGTCCGTGGTCGCGACGGTGATCTCCGCCGCCGACACCGGCCCGCTGCGGAAACGCGGGTCGCTGGCGGCCGCCAGCGGTGTCGGGTAGTCGAAATGATGGCCGTGCATGCACCTCGACCAGGCCCGCAGCGCCGCGCGTACCCGGGGGTCACGTCCGGAGTCGACATAGCTGTCCTGGGCGAGCCGCTGGGCGAGGTACATGTCCTCGACCGGCGGTGCGCCCGCGGTCAACCGGTGCTGCGCCTCACCGGAACAGCCGCCGTCCGGCACGGCCTGGCCCGCGACCGTCCCGCCGCCGGTCCCGGTGAGCACCTCCAGCGTCCGGGGATCGACCGGTCCCGCCGATCCCGCCGGTCCCCCGGGCTTCGACCGGCCGGACCCGGGATCGGCACCGGAGTCGGGATCGGGCTCCGACACCCGGAATCCGGTCGCCCTGGCCTGTTCCAGGTCGGTGATGCCGTAACGGCGCTCGTTCAGCGTGGCCGGTCCGTCCACCGCGCCGGACCGCTGCGGGCTGGGCAGCCCGAACCGGTGCATGCACTCGGCGAGCAGAATCCGGTAGGACCGCGCGACCGCTTCGGACTCCCGCGGCCCGAGCAGGTAGCGGTCGAGCGGAAGGTGCAGCGCGGCGCCGTCGAGCAGCGCCGGCGGGCTTGTTGCCGACACCGTGGCCGCCGGCACCAGCGCGGATGCCAGCAGGCAGCGCGCGGCCCGCCGCGGCCACCGGGCATCGATCCACCGGCGGGGAGCAGGGCACCGGTGGCGGTCCGCCCTGGAGGGCATCGAGTCTCCTCTCGTTCCACCACCGGACTCCGGCCGACGACCCCGGAGCCGGTCCCCGTCACAGGTGACGGGGACCGGCTCCGCACAGCGTCCCGCCGGCGGGAGCGGTGAAATCAGGACGGATCAGCCGTTGGTCCGGCTCAGATCCACTGGAACGACTCGACGTTGTTGCGGAACGTGCTGGTGAAGTTTCCCCCGCTGTTCGGGGCAATGGTTCCGTTGGTACCGGTGTAGTTCACGCCGGTGTAGACCCGGGCAGTCAGGTGGCGGTCGTAGTTCCAGACGGACTCCGAGTTGTTGCCCACCCAGGAGCCCTGGCCCGCACCCGGCGAGTTGAACTGGTTGTTGTTGAGGTTGCTGTCCGAGAAGAAGAAGTCCGCGTGGCTGCCCGAGTAGTTCTGGAAGTACCACAGGCAGAGGTCGCCGTCGCCGTTGCTGTACAGGTTGCAGGCGCCGTCCAGGTGCGCGGCGCCGACACCCCCGGTGCTGTTACGGCTGGCCTTGGTCGAGGACGCCCCGACACTCGAGACGCTCGCCGGCGCGGGCGCGTCGACCTTCGGGCTGGTGACGGAGCCGGTGGCCGCGCCGGCCGGCTGCCCGACCGCGACCATTCCGGCCATGAAGGCCCCGCCGAACGCGATGGCCATGCCGCGACGAATGGCTGTTCTGTTCATGAAGAAGCTCCTTGCGTAGTTGGGTCGGTTCGTGCGTGCCGCTCCCGCGACGGCATCTGGATCACTCTCCGGAAAGTTGATCGAAATCGTTCACGCATCATTCGGCCGGGTGTCCCTCCGACCTGACCGCGAGATCGACCACGACTCGAACCGCCACCTGACGGACACATTTCGCGCCTGCCGCCGGATCACGTTTCGGCCGTAAACCACTGCCCGGATAAGTAGAACCCGTATGCGCGACGAAAATATGGGGGCGAGGCGGCCGGTGTCCAGGACGCCCACCATGGCGCGTGTCGACGGCAATGGCCGGCGGAATGTCACCGTCACGCACGTGTCGCACACGTCCGGCCGAAACAGAAGGAAAGTCCGGATACGTTTGGCGATTCGGGGCGACGTGCCCGGATTACGGCACGCATTCGAGGCCCCGGCCGCGGCGGAGAAACGCCTCGACGCCCGGCGCCACGCGGCGACCTGTCGTGGCCGCGACACCAGCCGCCGCGTGGCTCCCAGTGTTCTCGCCGACGGCGACCCACCCCGCCGGCCATCGCAACGGGGCGATCGCCGCACCCGGGCCCGCCGGCCGCACGCGCGACCGCCGCTGGCCGAGGGGCCACAAGGGTAGAAAAGGGACGAAAGACATGACCCGAAGGTGCCGGTCGCGAACCTGACACCGCTGGCGGTTCGAACAGTGGCATCGCTACCGACCGGTAGATCAACCGGCGTCGCGCCCGGCCCGTCGGGCACCGCCGCACGGGTGCCCCCGGACCACGTGCGCCACCGGGGATGTCCGCTCCCCGCAGCCGGTCCGGGACGCCCCGTGACCCGCCGACCGCCCGGCCGCGGACATCACCCCGAAAACGACGGGGACACAATTCCGGCCGGCGCCGCCGATGTGCCACACGGCGCGCAATGTTGTCGCCGCAACAGTCACGGCGTTACCCAACTCCCGGTCGTTGACAACCCGACGACCGTTTTCCTACGGTCGCCCTGCGTCCGGACAGATGGCCTTGGAGAAGCCGGCGACCGGCGCCGTTAATTGCAGACGGGATGGGGAGGGGGACATGCCCGAACGTCTGAGGAGACGAATCGACAATGCTGTCAACAGTGAAGAAAAACCGGCGGGCGAAACCAGCGGCCAGAAACAGAGCCGTGCTGCCCGCGCGAGCCGCGCTCGTTGTCGCGGCCGCCGCGGTGGGGCTGTCCGCCTGCCTTCCGGCCCAGGGCTCGGGCGGCGGCGCCGGCCCGGTACCGAGCGCGACCGCCTCGGTCACCGCCGCGCCGACGAGCACGGTTCCGCCCAGCACCGCCCCGACCAGCACCGCTCCCGCCGGCACACCCGGCCCGAGCACGCCGCCCACCGCGGGTGCCACTCCCACCGCCGGGGCGACGCCGGGCACCAGCCCGGCGCCCGGCGGAGGCGGCGGGACTCCCGCCGCGGCCGCGCTGAGCGGTACCGGTTACGCCGACCACGATGAATGGGCCTCGTGGCGCGGCTGGCCGGTCCAGATCTCCGAGACCTGGAACGACGCCAAGGACCCGGCGACCGGCGTCACGACCTGGGGGTCGATGAACGGTCTCTACACGGTCAAGCAGTATTTCACCGACGCCGCCTGGCCGGGTGAGCTCAGCCTCGCCCAGCCGATGTTCGCCGGCGACCAGAACGTGAAGGACTGCGCGTCCGAGGACCAGATCTCGACGCTCATGAACAAGCTCGTCGAGTACTGGCCGTCCAAGAACGCCTTCATCAGGCTCGGCTGGGAGTTCAACGGAAACTGGTACCACTGGAGCGTGCAGCCGGGCGACGCCGAGGCGTTCAAGGCCTGCTGGATCCGCTGGCACGACGTGGTGAAGTCCATCTCGCCGGACTTCAAGCTGGTGTGGAACCCCAACGCCGAGAGCTCCAACCAGGACGTCGACGTCACCGAGTTCTGGCCGGGCGCGCAGTACGTCGACGCCGCCGGGCCGGACTTCTACGCGATCAGCGACAACGGCCAGCTGCGCGACCCGGACAAGCGCGGGCCGCACGGCGAACCGCTGGGTATCGGCGCCTGGGCGGCCTGGGTCGCCGAGAAGGGCGTCCCGCTGGCAGTGCCCGAGTGGGGCGTCAACGACCAGGACTGGGGCTCGACCGACCCGGCGTTCATCACGCAGATGCGCACGGTGTTCACCAACGCCGCCGCGTCACCGACCGGGCTGGCCTACGAGTCCTACTTCGACGGCTCGAAGGCCTACAGCTGCAAGTTCACCCTGCATGACAAGGACTGCGGCTACGACTACCACCAGGCGGCCGCACAGCGCTACAAGGAACTCTGGACGGGGCCGTACGCGAGGTCCTGATCCGGGTACGCCGGGGCGGTGGCATCCCACCGTCCCGGCGTCCGGCGGCCGCCCGTTCGCGCCACGGCCCGCGGTCACCCGATTCCGGTGCCCGCCTCGTCCGCGGTTGTGCTCGGCGCGGGCAGAACGGCCACCTGGGTCCGGTGCAGGGTCGGGGTCTCGGACTGATCCGCCACGGCCCGCGCCAGCTGGCCGTACCCGAGCACCCCTTCGAACAGGCGGTGGTCGACGGGCGGTTCGACGAGCGCGTAGCCCGCCGTGTCATCGACGCCATCGGCCCGCAGCCCCGCGGGTGGGGTGACGACCAACCAGTCGTGCGCCGACGCGAGGCGGCGTAGCGCGGGCAGCTCGCGGGCGTGGGCCCGTGCGAACGGCAGAAGCCGCGGCGGGAAGACCGCCGGGTCGTCCATGACCGTGCGCCCGTCGGCCATGGTCAGCGTGGCGAACAGCCCGACCGTGATCAGCCGGGTCGTCGGCGACCCCCGCGCGGCGCCGGCGACCCCGGCCACGACATGTTCGTAAAATGCCTCGTCAAAATCGTCGAACGACGGCGGCGGCGCCGAAAAGGGCGTCACGGCGACTATGACGACATCGGCCTCGCGCAGAATCTCGACGAGGTCGGCGCCGCGGGTGGCATCCGCCTCTGCCACGTCGACCCCGAGGTCTCCGAGTGAGGAGTGTCGACGGATGTCCCGCACCACCCCGGTCACTCGATGTCCCCGGATGACGAGCTCCCGGCTGACGGCTCGTCCGGCTCGGCCACCGGCACCGAGCACGGCAGCGCGCAGTTGAGCAGGTGGCCGGGGTCCCGTCCCGGCGGGCTGTGTTCCTGTCATGGTGGAGAAACTAGGGGGCGGTGGGCCGGTTACCGCAACGTGACCGGCTACCCTTGGCCGGATGGAGAACGCGGCCGAAGCCCCGACGTTCGATCCGGCCTGCCCGATGAGCGCATTCCCGGTGCGGATCGGCGACAAGTGGACCGCGATGGTCGTCCTGTGTCTCGAGGCGCGGCCGCGGCGGTTCACCGAGCTCAGGCAGATCCTCGGCTCGGTGAGCGCGAAGGTCCTGGCCGAAACCCTCCGCGCGATGGAACGCGACGGCCTGGTGAGCAGAAACGCCTTCGACGAGAACCCGCCCCGGGTCGAGTACCGGCTGACCGCCCTCGGCCGGTCGCTGCTGCAACTGGTCGACGCGGCCCGGAGCT
Source organism: Frankia sp. Mgl5 (assembly GCF_023242985.1). Lineage (NCBI taxonomy): Bacteria > Bacillati > Actinomycetota > Actinomycetes > Frankiales > Frankiaceae > Frankia > Frankia sp. Mgl5. Next base: position 44,760 of record NZ_JALKFY010000607.1, read on the forward strand.
GGGCCCGGGACAACCTCGACGACCTCCTGGCCGCCCGCCGGCACCACGACGACCTGCTTATCCGCGGTCACGGCACCGTCCCGCACCCAGGCTCCGTCAGTTCTTCCTAGAGGCTTGCCTTCCTAGAATCTTCCCGGGGTGGCGAAGGTGCGAACGGCTTCGGCGCGGTCGTCGACTCTGGACCGGTTGATCGCGTTCTCGACGGACCGCTGCCCGCCGGCGATCCACACCGGGCCGTTCGCGAGATTGTCCAGGGCCTCCTGCGCGGCCTCGTCGGCGGGCTGAGCGGCGTCCAGTGGGTACCCCAGCCGGGCCATCGCGGGAGTGGCCGTGAAGCCGACGCAGAAGTGGAGCACATCGACTCCGTACTTCTCGCACTCAATCCACAGCGCCTCGCTGAAGATGCGGCTGAAGGCCTTCGAGCCGCAGTAGGCGGCGAGCGACGGCGCGCCCATGTAACCGGCGCTCGATCCGGACAGGATTATTCCCCCGCGCTTCCGCCCGCGCATGAGGCCGCCGTAGTGCCGCGCGAACTCGGTCTGGCCGAGCACGTTGACGGCGATGACCGCCCGGTAGACCTCTGGATCCAGCTCGACGAGGTCCCCGCGGACGCTGTTGGCCCCGGCGTTGTAGATGAGCAGGCCGATCTCGATGTCGTCGGTCACGGTCCGCGTCTGCTCGAGGGCGTCCGGCCGGCTCAGGTCGACGGATAAGACCCGTACCTCCGTGCCGGCTTCGCGCAGGTCGTCGGCGAGGGCGTTCAGCGGGCCCGGCTTGCGCGCCGTGAGAACCAGATTGAATCCCTGGGCGGCGAGCTTGCGGGCATAGCCTTCGCCGATTCCCTCCGAGCCGCCGACCACCAGAGCCCAGGGTCCGTACTTCTCCAACAAGCTCATGATTCTCCTTCCGGATGGACGCCGCTCACCAGCGGCGGAGCAGCACCCCGCCGCCCGGCGAGGCGCCGACCCCGGAAGCGTAGAGGGCGACGTCGGCGCCGGCCACCTGGTTGACGGCCGTCCCGCGCAGTTGCCGGACGCCTTCGAGCAGGTGGGTGATGCCCTGCAGGTAGACCTCGGCGAGATTCCCGCCGTGGGTGTTGACGGGAATGCCGCCCTCCCGCCGGATGGCGCCCCCTTCGACGAACGGGCCGCCCTCGCCGATACCGCAGAAGCCGAAATCCTCGAGGCTCATGATCACCGACGGCGTGAACCCGTCGTAGATCAGTGCGACGTCGACGTCCTCGGGGCCCAGGCCCGCCCGTTGGTAGAGATCGCGGGCGGCTCGGCGGTGCCCGGTGCTGACGAAATCCTCGTCGACGGTGTTGAACGACGCGGTGGCCCACTTGTACTCGCCGGTCGTCGCGACCGCGCGGACGCGCACGGGTGGCTGGCGCAGGTCCCGGGCACGCTCGGGCGTCGTGACGATCACGGCGGCGGCGCCGTCGGACTCCATGCAGCAGTCCAGCAGCCGCAGCGGGTCACAGATCAGCCGGGAGGCGTGATGATCCTCAACGGTGATCTCCGTGCGGAAACGCGCGTCGGGGTTGTTCACCGCGTTGCGCCGCGCGTTGATGGCGACCTGCGCGAACTGCTCGGTCGTCGTGCCGTGCAGCGCCATGTGCCGGCGGGCCTTCATCGCGTAGATCGCGGCCGGCAGCGCCATGCCGAACGGCGAGGTGTAGGACGCCGACAGCCCAATCGCCTGCCCCGGCTGCACACCGGCGGCCACCGACTGCCCCAGCCGCGCCTGCTGGATGATCGAGCGCACGACCACGACGTGGTCGGCCAGTCCGGTGGCGACCGCGGCGTAGGCGCCCGCCACCGCGCCGGGCAGCCCCGAGCCACGACCGCCCCAGGTCATGCCGGCGTACCGCAACTCCCGGGTGCCGAGCGCTACGGCCAGGTCGGCGGGCAGGGTCGGGTCGTCGCAGTAGCCGGCGAACCCGTCGATGTCCCTGACGTCGAGCCCGGCGTCGGCGCAGGCGTCGTGGACGGCGTCGAAGGCGATGCGGGTCAGGCCGAGCGGCGCCAGCGAGCCGCGGGTTCCGTACTGTGAGTGACCGATCCCGACGATGCAGGCGGCGTCCCGGATGAACCCGCCGCTCATGCCAGCATCCGGAAGCAGGGCAGGGCCAGGCCGTCGCCGAAGGTCACCGGCGCGAGCCCGACCCGCTGCCCGACCTGGAGGTCGTCCTGGGTCCAGGCGTCGACGACGTTGCTGAGGATCCGCACGGGATCTCCCTCGGTGCCGTCCAGCGTGACGACGGCGACGTTGTAGACGGCCGGTCGCGGCTCGGCCGCCCGCGTCCGGTCGGGCACCCAGATGTAGGAGTACACGGTGCCGGTGCCGGGCACCGTCGACCACTCCCACTCCGGTGAGCTGCAGCGGTAGCAGCCCTCGGTGGGCGGGTAGCGGTGCGCGCCGCAGGACGCACACCGCTGGACGTCGAGGCGCCCGGCCGCGGCCGCCCGCCACATCCCCTCGTTGACCGGGGCCACGACGGGGTCGGGCATGCCGGCCGGCCGGTTGACAGCTTCGGTCACCGTTTCCGCTCGCTCCCTTTTCGTTCCGGACGGGTTGCACGCCGGACGGACTGTGTACCGGCCGGGTTTCGCGCCGGTCGGGTTTCGCGCCGGTCGGGTTTCGCGCCGGTCGGGTTTCGCGCCGGTCGGGATCAGTCCTCGATGCCGAGCAGGCGCGCGGCGTTACCGCGCATGATCATGCGCACCGAACGCTCGTCGAGGCCGTCCAGCCTGGCCGCGAACTCCACCGGCCACAGGACCCCCTCCGGGTGCGGGTAGTCGGACCCGAAGAGCACACGCTCCGGGCCGATCGCCCTGACCAGGCCGACCACGTCCTCCTCGTAGAACGGCGAGACGTAGAGGTGCTCCATGAGGATCTCGCTCGGCCGGCCGACCACCTCACCGCCCGGCCAGTGCCCCTTACGGCCCATGTGCGCGGCGTGGTCGACGTCGTGCAGCAGCGGGACGACCCAGTTGACGCCGCACTCGAGCGCGACGACGGTCAGCCGCGGGAACCGTCCGAACAGGTTGTTCAGGACGTAGGACGCGAGTGTGTCGGCGACCGGCCTGCCGGAGACGAGGTACCACTGGAACGGCGTCTGGCCCTGCAGGGGCGGCGTCGGCGACTCGCCGAACTGCACGCCGAGCGTGGCCAGGTAGCGCGGGTCGGTGCTGTGGAAGACGAGCTTGACGTCCGCCTCCTGCAACCGCGACCAGAACCCGTCGTACACGGGGTCGACCGGGGAGCGGCCCCACAGCGGACCGGGCTTCATGACGACCGCGCGGGCACCGGCGGCGATGACCCGCTCGATCTCGGCGGTGGCCAGCTCGGCGTCCACCAGGGAGATCATCGGCGCGGTGATGATCCGGTTGTCCCGGTTGAAGCCCCACTCCTCGTCCAGCCAGCGGTTGTAGGCGCGGATGTTCGCGTAGAGCGCGGGGACGTCGTCGTGCAGCTCGTTCTCGGCCTGCAGCATCGCCGTGCCGAGCATCAGGCCCGCCTGGACGCCCTGCTCGTCCATCTTCGCTATGCGCGCGTCGCGCTGCATCATGTCGGGGTGGTCCCAGCCGCGGATGATCTCGCGGTGGACGAAGCCGTCCTTGCTGTCGGGGTCGTCCAGCATCCGGCGCAGCGAGCCCGGCGCGCCGATGTAGTCGGTCTGGATCACCCGCATGAAACGGAACTGCCGGTCGCCGAAGTAGAGCTTGCCGCGGCCCCTGGCGTCGACCCGCACGTTGATGGCACGGTCGGCGAAGGCCGGTTCGATCAGGCGGGTGAAACAGTCGTGCGGCTCATAGTAGTGATTGTCGGCGTCGATCAGCGGGTAGCCGAGATCCGGACGAGCTTCGGGTTGCTGAATACTCACGAGAATGCTCCCAACTCAATGCGCCGCCGACCCGCACTCGCAGCACGCGAAAAACTGGACATCAGAACGGAAAGAATGGCGCGGGACTTCGTCCGCACCAGGTGGAGGAACTCGGCCGCGGGCTCGGCGGTCAATCCCACGTGGCCGCGTGGGAGTTACGCGGGGCGGGCTCGTGCAGGGTCGCGCGGACGTCGGCGAACCGGGTCACGGCGATCATGCCGGAGGACAGCCGCGCGACCGGGCACCGCTCGCGCATGTCCGCCATCACAGCGTGATGGCGCTCGGCGTGCGCCAGGTCGAACGGATCGAAGTCCTCGAAAGCCTGGGTGGACACAGTCCTCCTCCCGCCGGAACCCACACCCGTGGGGGCCGCGGCGCCCGGTCAAAAGTAAGCGCATACTTACTACCCCGTCAAGGCGCAGACGCTTCCCATGAGCACCCGAGCAGTCACTTTTCAGACGCGGAACGTCAGCCGTTCGCGACAGATCAGGTCGCCGAGGACCTCGGCCACCCCGCCGAACGCGCCTCGCCCGTGTTCGCCGCAAGCTCGGGAAGCCGCCGCGCCAGTCGGTCCCGGAGCTGTGTCAGGGCATCGATGCGTTCGTCGAGCGAGGCAAGACGCCGAGCGGCGACCGCGAGCGCGTCCTGGCACATGGGCGCCGGACGGAACTGGTCGGGCAGCGGGCGGTCGAGGAAGGCAAGAAAGGAGCGGATGTCCTGCAGCGTGAAGCCCGTCGCGAGCAGTCTGCGGATGTTTTCGACCCGCGTGACGGCTTCGCGGTCGTAGTACCGGTAACCACTCGCGGCGCGCTGTGGATTGAGCAGGCCCTGCTCCTCGTAGTAGCGCAGCGCCCGAGTGGTCGTCCCCGCCGCGCACGCCAGTTCACCGATTCGCACCGCCACCACCTCCGCGGACAACCGTAGCCTGACGGGTCTGTTTCGGGAGCCGGACGACGACCTTGCCGGTATACGCACCGCCCAGCATGTCGATGAAGGCCTGCGGGGCGTTCTCCAGCCCGTCGACGATCGTCTGGTCAAGGGTCAGGCTGCCGTCACGGAGCCATCCGGCGACGTCGGTGTGGGCCTGTTTCGCGCGGTCGAGATGATCGCTCGTGAGGAAACCCCGCATCGTGAGCCGTTTGCCGATGGCAAGGATCAGGTTCGACGGCCCGGCCGCGCCGGTGCCGCCGTTCTGCGCCGCCAATGCCCCGCACAGCGCGATCCGGCCGTGCGGATTCATCACCTCGATCGCCGCCTCGAGCTGCGCGCCGCCGGTGTTGTCGAAATAGACGTCGACGCCGTCCGGAGCGACCTCCCGCAGCCGGTCGGCGTGCCGGCCGTCGTGGTGGTCGAAAGCCGCGTCGAAACCGAGTCGCCCGGTCACGTGGGCGGCCTTCGCCGGGGAGCCGACGCTGCCGACGACGCGACCGGCACCCTTCAGCCGGGCGATCTGGCCGGCCAGGCCGCCGACGGAACCGGCGGCCCCCGAGACGAAGACGGTGTCTCCCGGAGCCATCCGGGCGACGTCGACCACCCCGACCCATGCGGTCAGGTAGGACGCGAGATGCGCGGACACGGTGGGGAAGGCAGTGTCGTCGATCCGCCGGAACCGCGCCGCGTCGGCCACCGCGTACTCCCGCCAGCCCAGGCCGTGGTGGACCAGGTCACCGACGGCGAGGTCAACGCTGGCGCTGCGAACCACCTCCCCGACAGCGTCCCCGTCCATCACGGCGCCGACGGTGTACAGCGGAAGCGGAACACCCACGTCGCTCATCCGCAGCCGCATCCCGGCGTCGAGGGACAGGACCAGATTGCGCACGAGCACCTGCCCCGCCGCCGGCTCCGGGACCGTCGTCCGCACGAGGGCGAAGTCATCGGGGACGGGCAACCCGGCGGGACGAGCGGCGAGGTGAACCTGCCAACCACTGCCGCCCCCGGCGGGGCTTGCGGGGTTGCCTGCGGGGCTGTCTGACGGACTGCCAGGACGCGAAAGGCCGGTCATGCCGCCGGACGCTAAACCTTGACGCTCGCGTGAAGGTCAAGCGCCGCAGGTACCGTGCGCGAGGCTCCCAGAGCTTGACCCAGGCCGGCGGTCGCAATTGGGTGGGGCCATGGCCGAGCGGAGCGTGGCCCAGCAGATGTGGCGGCTGTTCGAACCGGTGCACGCCGTCACCTATTTCGCGCCGGCCTGCCTTCAGGCGTGGCAGGACGCCGGGCTGCGCGGGTACTGGCGCGGGTACTTCGCCGGCCGGGTCGCCCCGCTCGGGCCGGTCGGACCAGGGCCGGTCGTCGGGAGCTTCTTCGGGTTCGCGCCGGCCATGGTGGCCAGGGCGCTGCCGGACGTCTGGACCCGCATCGCACCGGAGAAGGCCCTGGCCGTCCGGCTCGGCGCGGCCAGGGCGGCACTCGGCCCGCTGGTCGCCGAGATCGACCAGGCCGAACTCGCGGAGCTCGCCGGGCTGCTGCGCGCGGCGGCGGCGCGCGTCCCGGTCGCCGGGCGGGTGCTGGGCGCGGCGAACGCCGCCCTGCCCTGGCCCGAGGACCCACTGGAGATCATCTGGCACGCCGCCACCGTGCTCCGGGAACACCGCGGCGACGGGCACGTCGCCGCCCTCGTCACCGCGGGCCTGGACGGCCCGGAGAGCCTCGTGTGGCGGGTCAGCAGAGGCGGCACCGACCGTGCCTTCTACCAGCAGATCCGCGGCTGGACGGACGACGAGTGGGACGCCGCCGCCGACCGGCTGCGCACCCGCGGATGGCTGGATCCCACCGGCACACCGACCGACGCGGCCCTCGGCGCGGCCCGCGAACTGGAGGCGACGACGGACCGACTCGCACGCTCCCCCTGGGACACGCTCGGCCCGGACGCCACCCGACGCACCGCAGCCCTGCTGGCCCCGATCGCCCAGGCCGCCGCCCCCCTCCTGCTCTGGCCCAACCCCGTCGGCGTCCCCGACCCACGCGGTGAGCCGTCCACCGGTCAGCCAGGGGCCGGCTGACCGGTAGGCGCATCCCCGACAGGAACTCCGACAGCTGATTCCGCGGCATCCGTGGGCGCGACGGCTCTCCCAGATACGGTGCGGACCGGCCAGGGCGGGAGCGACGAAGGCGCCGATCCCGCCCGGTCGTTCAGCTAATTCCAGTCGGCCCGACGCCGCGACCCGAGCCACCGCAGGGTCCGCCGTCGATCTTCGTCGCTGCCGACGAGGCTGGCCAGCAGATCGGTCACCCCGGCGTCGGCGAACTGCCGGATCGACGACGCGACGGTCGCCTCGTCTCCCGCGACGACCGTCTCCCGCACAGCCGACCTGCCGTCCCGCGCCAGGATCGTGCGGTAGGCCGGGAAGCTGGCGGCGAAGCCCACGTGCGCCTCGACCGCCTGCCGCACCCCCTCCGGATCAGCGGTGACGCTGATCGGGACGGCGGCCACGATCCGCGGGGCGGGCCGGCCCGCCGCCGCGGCGGCACGGGTGATCGTCGGCACGACATGCCCGGCGATGGCCTCGGGACCGGCCCACACCGTCACCGTCCCGTCGGCCAGCTCGCCGGCGACGCGCAGCATGACCGGCCCGAGCGCGGCCAGCAGGACCGGGACGGCGGTGGCACCGGGCACCTCGACCTGCCCCGCCACGGTCAGGAAGGATCCCCGGTGCTCGACGTGCTCCCCGCGCAGCAGCGGACGCAGCGCGGACAGGTACTCCCGGGTGTGCTGGGCCGGCTGGTCGTAGGAGTGACCGAAGGCGCCCTCGATGAAGTGCCGGTGGCTCGGCCCGACCCCGAGGGTGAACCGGTGCCCGGTTGCGACCTGGGCGGTGAGCGCCTGCCCGGCGAGCACGAGCGGATGGCGGGGATAGGTCTGCACGACGGCGGTGCCGAGCTCGATGCCCGGCACCCGCTGCCCCGCGAGCGCGGCGACGGTGAGCGCGTCCCACGCGGTGATCTGACTGAAGAAGGCGCTGTCGAGGCCGGCGTCGGCGGCCGCGCACGCCTGCCCGATCATCTCCTCCAGGGTGGAACCGGCCCCGCCCACGTAAACACCCAACCGCATCGATGCCTCCAAGATGAATCGGATGTTCCGCTTCCTCTTGGACAGTAATCTGAGGGCTCAGATTCCGGGGGGAGCCAGGCTGTGCGATCCGACGCCCGACGCAACCGCGAGCTGATCTCCGCCGCCGCACGCGAGCTGTTCACCGAGCGTGGCGCGGCTGTCTCCATGGAGGAGATCGCAAGCGCGGCCGGGCTCGGAGTGGGGACGCTCTACCGGCACTTCCCCGATCGGGCGGCCCTGCTGGAGACCATCGCGGCCGACACCCTCGAGCGCTTCCTCGCGTTCGGCCGCGCCGAGGCGGCACGGGACCTCCCCGGCTGGCAGGTCCTGCTGCGCATCATCGAGCACTGCACCAAGCTGCCGCTGGCCCTGGTCAAGACGCTGGCCGAGGGGGTGGCCACCGCACCGACGGTGGCCATCCTGACGGCCGAGGCCGACGCCTTGCTCGCAGCCGTCGTCGAACAGGCCCAGCGGGAGCGGACATTGCGCCCGGACATCCCGCCCCGCGAAGTCGTCGGCCTGCTGAACGTGATGGTCTGCCGGCCGGGAGCCCGCGCCGACGACCACCTCGTCACCGTCATGCTCGACGGCCTGCGGGCTGCGCGGTGACGGCCTACGGCCCAACCCCGCCGTTGAGCTCCGCGACCAGCGGCGAGACGCCCACTGCGGCAGCCGACCGTCGGATCATCCCGGCCACCGCGAGCGCCTCGCCGGGCGGAACCACCGACAGAACGATGTCCGCCGCGCCAACCGCCTCCTCCAGGGAGTCGGCCAGTTCCAGTCCGTGGGCGAGCGCGCGGGTCCGCTCTGATCGGCCCGCCGCGCAGGCTATGGCCCTGGCGCCGCCCTCGACGTAGCCGCGCCCCAGCGCCGAGCCCATCGCGCCGGGACTCACGATCGCCACTGTCACCATCCGCCGTCCACCTTCCGTGCTCGGAGGTCTGTGCGCCTGCGCGGTGGTCGCCACGGACACGAGTCCACGGTCCCGCGGCAGAGGCCCCGTGCTCGTTACCTTCCGTCGCTCCGATCCGTCATAGCCGTGACTCGTCAGTCGAGCGGGCAGACGCCCCAGGAGGAGAGTTGACGATGCAGGCACGGATGACCAACCCGGCGATGGTGCTCCCGCACGCGATGGAGGCGATCCAGGGCCTCTACAAGGCGATGAGCACGGGCGGCGTGGCACAGCGGACGCTGGAGCTGGTGCACCTGCGAGCCAGCCAGATCAACGGCTGCAGCGCGTGCGTGCACGCCGGGGTGACCGGAGCCACGAAGGCCGGCGAGAGCGCGGACCGCCTGCTCGCCGTGGCGGCGTGGTACGAGTCTCCGCTTTTCGACGACGCCGAACGGGCCGCCCTCGCGCTCACCGAGGCGGCCACCCGACTCAGTGACCGGCCCGGTCAGGTCACCGACGAGCTCTGGGACGAGGCCCGCGGGCACTACGACGACAAGCAGCTCGCGGCGATCATTCTGATGATCGCGACCACGAACTTCTTCAACCGGATCAACACCACGATCAAGGAACCGGCGGGCGCCAACTGGGGCTGAGGAACGGCGAGGCGGGGCGGCCCGGCCCCCGCTCGGGCCGCCGCCCCTGCCGTCAGCTCGCGAAGGCGGACAACTCGAGCCGTCCCAACCGGTCGACGTCGGCGAGCACGTCGACCGCGACGATCAGCCGGTCCCGGACGATGAATCCCATGATCGAAATCGGCCGGCCGCCCAGGGTGATGACCGCGCCGGCAGCCCCGTTCACCAGGGCCGGGTGAACCTCGGCGTCCGGCCGGGCGAACATCAGCGCCCGGCCGGCGACCGATGCCGCTCCCCGGAGCACCGCGGTGGCCCGCGGGCGGGCGGCGCCGCCGTCCGAGCGCATCTCGACGTCCGGGGCGAGGAGCGCGAGGAGGGCGTCGAAGTCACCGCCGCGTGCCGCTTCGAAGAACGCGCGGACCGCTTCGTGCTGCTGGGCCAGGTCCGCCTCCGGCAGCGGCCCGCCGGTCCGGATCCGCCCCCGGGCACGGCTCGCCAACTGCTTGGTCGCCGCCGTAGACCTGCCGAGCATCGCCGCGATGTCGCCGAACGGCACCGCGAACATGTCATGCAGCACGAAGGCCAGCCGCTCGGCAGGGGTGAGAGTCCCCAGGACCACGTGCAGCGCGAGCCCCACCGACTCCGCGAGCAGCGCCTCCCGCTCAGGGTCGACGCCGTCGGCCGGACTCACGATCGGGTCCGGCACGTGGACGTCCAACGACTGTTCCCGACGCGTGCCGCGCGACCGCAGCATGTCCAGGCAGACCCGGCCGGTGACCGTGGTCAGCCAACCGCGCAGGTTCGCCACGTCGCTGGTGTCGGCCGAGCTGAACCGCAACCAGGACTCCTGCACCGCGTCGTCCGCCTCGTGCAACGAGCCGAGCATCCGACACGCGACCGAGCGCAGATGCGCCCGATGTTCGTCGAACCGCGCGGCCAGCCAGTCCTGTCCAGTCATGATCGCCCTTGTCTCGCCATCCGCCGTCACGACCCTGACGCGGATGATCAGGCCGATGTAACACGCGCATCACCGCGCCCCGACCTCCGGTGCCCATCCAGGGGCCGGCGCGGCCCGGATCTGATCACTCGGCCACGCGCAGCCATTGGCATTCAGAGCTTGGCTTCGGTAAACGGCCACAAACGGCTGAGGTCATGCGATCATGTCGTCGTGGTCGACCGTCTGCGTGTGATCCTCGTGGACGACCATGAAATCGTCCGTCAGGGCGTCCGTACCATGCTGGAAGCCCACCCGGACATCGTCGTGGTCGCCGAAGCCACCTCCGCCTCAACCGCTGTCGAGGTGGTCCGCGACCACCGTCCGGATGTGGTCGTGATGGACATCCGGCTGGACGACAGCAGCGGCATCGAGGCGACCAGGACCGTCCGGACCCGGTTTCCCGACGTTCGGGTCCTGATGCTGACATCGTTCCCCGACGAGCAGGCGCTCATCTCGTCGATCCAGGCCGGCGCGAGCGGTTACGTGTTGAAACAGATCCGGCGCGATGAGTTGGTCTCCGCGGTCCGGTCGGTCGGTGACGGCCAGCACGTGGTCGACAAGACGGTCACCGGGGTACTGCTGGAACAGATCCGGCTCGGGGCGGCCCGCGAACCGTCGGGAGCCGACGAGCGGCTGAGCCGGCTGTCGGCCCAGGAAAGGCGCATCCTGGCGCTCGTGGCGGCCGGCCGGACCAACCGGGAGATCGGCCTCCACCTGAATCTGGCCGAGAAGACCGCCCGCAATTACGTGTCGGTCATTCTTCAGAAGCTCGGCCTTTCCCGGCGGGGCGAGGCGGCGGCTTTCCTGGCCCGCCGGGGCACCCGGTAGGCGGACGGCTCACTCATCCCGGCGGAAGTGGTATCCGCACCGTCACCGTGCTGCCCTCCGCACCGGACTCGATGTCGAGCCGGCCGCGCAGGTTCGCCGACCGCTCGCTGAGGTTCCGCAGCCCCTGGCCCCGCCCGGCCGCCGCGGCCAGGTCGAATCCCCGCCCGTCGTCGTCGATCTCGAGCACCGCCGTGCCCGTCGCCCGGATGAGGCTCAGCCGGCAGGTCGTGGCCTGCGCGTGCCGGCGGACGTTGGACAGCGCCTCCCGGGCGATCTGAAGAATGTCGCCGGCCTGCGGGGCAAGCTCGGCTGTGACCGTCGGATCGCGGTCGACGGCGACGACAATCCCCGTATCACGCTGGAAGCTCTCCGCCAGGGCCTGGAGCTCGTCGTAGAGGTGCCGGTCGGGCGGCAACGCCGGACGCAGGTTGAAGACGTAATCCCGGATTTCCTGGATCGCGATGTCGATGCGGTCGACGCTGTCGGCCAGGCGGGCGCGGGTCGCGTCAGGCTGGTCGGCCAGTGTCTCGGCCGCCTGGAGCGTCAGCAGGACCCCGGACAGTGACTGGATCACCCCGTCGTGCAGTTCCCGGGCGATACGTTGGCGTTCGTCGGCCACGGCGAGCTGGCGGCGCGACTGCTCCAACTGATCCTCGGTCAGCTTCCACTCGGTGATGTCGAAGATCACCCCGTCCAACCAGCTCCGGCCGTTGCCGCTGTGCACTTCCTGGCCGCGCTCGCGGACCCAGGCGACGGTTCCGTCGGCCCGGACGATGCGGTATTCGAGCACGAACGCCCTGCCCTGCCGGGTTCCCTCGGTGACGGCGCGCTCCACCATCTCCCGGTCGTCGGGGTGGATGACGCTGGCGAAACTGCGCACCGCGCTGTCGACGAAATCGGCGGCCGGATACCCGGAGATGCGCTCGATGTCGTCGCTGATCAGCTCCATCGTCCAACTGGGGTCGTTGGCGCAGCGGTAGATGGCGCCCGGGGCGTTCGTGAGCAGCGTCCGCAGGCGGGTCTCGTTGCGGTGGAGTTGGGCGCTGCGCACGCCGGCAGACGCCCGGGCCAGCAGTTGGAGCCGGTCGAACGGGCTGATCAGGTAGTCGTCGACGCCGTCGGGCAGGGTCTGTTCGCCGGCCGGCACCACGAGGGTGATGTACAGGTCGGCGTGCTGAGGCCGGGCCCGGATCTGGCGGCACAGGTCAGCGCAGTCCGGCAGTCCCCCATCGATGAAGATCAGGTCGTAGGGCGCCTCTCCGAGTGCCGCGAGCGCGACCGCGCCGGTGGGGGCCGACCTCGCCTCGTATCCCGCGGCAAGCAGGTCGCCGCACAGCCCGGACATCAGCTCGCCGGCGCCGGCCACCAGCGCCTGAATTCCGGCGTCCGGCGCCCAGCGTGTCGCGTCCATGTCAGATGTCCTTCTCTCCCGGGACACTCCACCCTCACCACCGGGGGCGATGTATCTGATGCTCGGTTCCACGATCCCTCCGGCGAGCCGGCGGGAACGCACGGACAGTCCATTCTGATCCGGAACCGCGACCACGGGGTGACTATGGACGTATCGAACGTGTTCGAGGTGTTCGGCCCGGCAGCGCCCTGGGCCGCCGCAACCGTCGGTGTGTTCGTGGCGTTCCTGGTAGCGGCGGCGTTCTGGCAGGGGCGCTCGATTTCGTTCTGGCCGCCGCAGATCGGGCGCCGGCTGACCCCGCTCGCGTCCCGGGCGTTTCGTTCAAGCCGGCTGGGCGGCCGGGCCGGGACCGCCGGCCGTGCCGCGGCGCCCCAGCGCGAGTATGGAGTGGACCAGTCCCGCGACTTCTACCAGGAAATCGCCTCGAACTACGACCTGCGCAACTCCGGGAACCTGGTGTCGACACATCTCGCGACCGTCGCGCAACTGCAGGCCATCCGCGACCAGCGGCCCGGCCTCAAGGTGCTCGACCTCGGCGGCGGCACGGGCAAGGTCATCGCGATCCATTTCTTCAATGACACGACGATGAACTGGACGTACGTCGACAGCTGCCCGGCGATGGCGGCCGAATTCCGCCGGAATCTCTGGGGTCATCCGCTCGGGCGCGGCTCCGAGGTCGTGGTCGACGACATGAACCGCGCACTCGGTCAGCTCGAGGCCCATTCCTATGACGTCATCATGCTGTCCCTGGTGCTGTCCTCGATGCCGGAGCCGCCCGACTTCGGCGTGCTCAGAAGGCTGCTCCGGCCGGGCGGGTCACTGATCGTCACCGACATCAACCCCGGATACACCCGGGACAACCCGCTTTACAAGGTCTGGGTGGACGGTGCCGTCGTGGCGTTACGCATAATGCCGGTGGATCCGTTCGAGGTGATTCGCCGGGCCGGCGCGGCCGGCCTCCGGGTGGCGGAGCAGAAGACGATCGGCGAGGAGAGCTTCTACTACTCCTTCCTGCTGGTGTTCACGCCGGACCCGGTACGACCGCGGCGGCGCCGCGCCGAGGCGTCGGCCTGATCCGCGTCCTCGGGGCGGCACCGGTTCATCGCCGGGTTCGTTCCAGCGCGGCACGTACCAGGGCGGCCCGTCAGCACCGGCATTTCCGTCTCGGCGGCGGCGGCCACACCGTCGCCCTCGTCCACCAGCGTCATCGGTGTCGGCGCGGGAACGATCTCAAGCCGCCCGTCTCTCGGCCAGCGCGTTCCAGGCGTCGGCGGCGAGGTCGAAACGGCGCGCCGACAAAGGAGCGCCAAATCAGGCAAAAAAGGCAAACTCTCTGCAATCTCACTAGATTCACGTCGACTACTTCCAGTAATCCTCTGTCGACGGCGTGCGCCGCGCGGCAGGGTCGTCATCAATACCGGAGGAAGCGGTGTCGACTCGAAGACGTGACCTGAGGAGATTGACTAGCAGAAGCTACAACTCCCGGAGAAAGCGACTCCTCGCGCTGGGAGTGCAGGCTGTCGTCGCGGCCCTTGTCCTGGCCGGGGTGCCGAGCCGGGCGGAAGCCGCGAGGCCCGGTCCAGCGGTGAAGGTGTTTCCCCGTCCGATGGAAGCCGCGATACCAGGCCGGGCTGGTGGCGCGCTGCCCCGCTCGGGGGGAGGAGGGGTCGGTTCGACGCGGGTCTATGTCGCCAACTGGGGCGCCTCCAACGTTTCGGTCATCGACGCGCGGAGCAACAACCTCGTAGCCACGATTCCTCACGACAACCCGGAGGGCATAGCGGCGACCAAAAAGCTCGGCGGGCGTGTCTACGCCGCCGGGAAAAACGGCGTCGGCACAGAGGACTATGTTGACGGTCTCACAGTGATCGACCCCCGGGACAACAGGACGGTCGACGGCGTCCCGCTGCTGCCAGGACAGGATGCGGGAGCGGTCAAGGTGGCGGTCACCGACAGGATGTCGCGACCGCGCGCCTACGTCACCGGCGCCTCCGCGAACATCGTCTCGGCGATCGATCTCACGACGAACGAGGTCGTCGCGACCATTCCCGTCGGCGCCTTTCCCGAAGGCGTGGCGATCGCCGACAGCCTGCCCCGGCCCCGAGTCTATGTCGCCAACACCGACGACAACACCGTGTCAGCGATCGACGTCGCCACCGACAAGGTCGTCGCGACCATCCCCGCCGGCGCAGGACCACTCGGTGTCGCCGTTCTCGACCGTCCCGTCCACCCGCGTGTCTATGTCACCAACCTTTTCGACAACACCGTGTCGGTGATCGACGCGACCAGCAACAAGGTGGTCGCCACGATCACCCTCCCAGCGGAGGACATCGGGCCGTCGTTCCTCGCTATCGACGACAATCCGCGCGCGCCGCGCGCCTACATTCCCGAGCAGCTGAGCAACAACGTCACGGTGCTCGACCTGAGGACAAACACGGTCATTGCCGAGATTCCCGTCGGTGACGCCCCCAACACCGTGGCGTTGGACGACGACCATCGCCAGCCCCGTGCCTACACCAGTAACTTCTGGTCAGGTGACGTCTCGGTGATCGACCTGAAGCGCGGCGCCGTCGTCGCGACGGTCCCCGTCGGCGGCAATCCACTCGGCGTGGCGGTCCTGAAGAAGTAGCGGCGGGCCCACCCTCACCGCCCGAGCGAGGTGCGAGTTAGCCGGTTGGGCGTCGGGCCGTGACTCCGCCCGACGCCGGGGTCGGCCGCCTGGCCCGCGGCTGGAAGCGGCGATTATGAGCACGGACTGGCTCAGTCTCGGCCAGTCGCGTTCGCAACGACCCGGTTGTCGGGAGTGCGCACCTCCTGGCGGCAACCGGAGCCCGGCCTGCCCTACACCGACCCGGACAGGCGGCCCTCAGTGCGTGGCGGCCGGCTCGCCCTCGGCGAGAACCAGGGCGAGCAGGCCCGGGAAGCGGGCGTCGAACTCGGCCCGGCGCAGCCGGTTGAGTCGACGCGGACCCTGGTCGACCTGTTCGAGCAGGCCGGTGGCGCGCAGAACGGCGAAGTGGTGACTGGCGGTGGCCTTCGACACCGGCAGGTCGAAGGTGCCGCAGGTACGGGCGAAGTCCGCCTCGCCCGCCAACGTCCGCACGATCGACCGGCGCACCGGGTCGGCCAGCGCCTCGAGCGCCTCCTGCAGGCTCACCTCGCCCGGGTCCGTGTGCCGCAGGCCGAGTACCCGTCTCGACTTCGTCGCCATTCTCCCCTCAGCCTCACTTTCACCAACCTCCCAACTGTTCGACTGCTATCGTACAGTGGCAGTGTTCGAGATGGATCGAACACTGCCACCCGCGAGGGTGCTCGCACGCATCGGGGAGAGCTGCCATGACGCCGACGCTGGGACGGGTGGGCATCTGGTCCCCGTCTTTCGCCTGGAACACGCCGGATGCCGCCGAGGCGGCGGCGGAGCTCGACGAGCTCGGGTACGGGGCGCTGTGGCTCGGCGCCTCCGCCCCCGAGCTGCGCCAGCCAGCACAGCTGCTCGCGGCGTCCCGCAGGATGGTCGTGGCCACCGCGATCGTCAACGTGTGGGCCACCGAGGCCACCGCGCTCGCCGCCGCCTTCCACGAGGTCGCACGGACGTACCCGGACCGGCTCCTGCTCGGCCTCGGCGCCAGCCACGCCCCCAGCGTGGCGGCGCTCGGCAGGACGTACACCCGGCCCCTGCGATACCTGGCCGGCTTTCTCGACACCCTCGACACGGCGCCGGAGCCGGTGCCGGCCGGCTCCCGTGTCCTGGCCGCGCTGCGCCCGAAGGCGCTTGCTCTCGCGGCAACCCGCTCCGCCGGGGCCCATCCCTACCTCGTGACCCCCGAGCACACCGAGTTCGCCCGCGGGACGCTGGGCGCGGGCCCCCTGCTCGTCCCCGAGCAGAAGGTGATCCTGGAGACCGACCCCGCGACGGCGTGGGCACTGGCCCGCCACAACCTCAGCTACTACCTCGCACTCCCGAACTACGTGCGCAGCCTTCGCATGGTGGGCTTCTCGGACGACGAGCTCACGGAAGGCGGCAGTGACCGGCTGGTCGACGCGCTTTACGCCTGGGGAACAGTCGACGAGGTCGCGAAGCGGATCACCGAGCACCACGCCGCCGGAGCGGACCACGTGGCGGTCCAGGTCGTCTCGGCGGGCACCGATGTGCACGCTCGCACCGGTCAGCCAGCCCGCGCGCAGTGGCGTGCCCTGGCCGAGGTGCTGCTTTGATCGGGTACCTGAATCCGGCTCTTCGCCACGGGATCCTCACCCGGCGGCTACCGTCGCGCCTTCCCGAGGCCGTAGGCTACGCGTCCGTCTCGGACACGTAGACGACTATTTCCCGGACGAATTCGTCAAGGTCGTCGAGGGCCCTCAGCCGAGCGATGACGATCTCATCGTTGACGTCGATGTAGTCATGGACGAGGACGTTCCTGAAGCCGACGGCCTTGCGGAGCGACCGGGCAAGCGCCGGGTCCATCGCTCCGTGATCGCCGAGGAGGCGGACCGCGTCGCCGTTGTCCGCTGGTGGTCCCCAGCCCCGCGCCGCGCAGATGTGCTGCGCGACGTCGACGCAAGCCTCGATCGCCGTCACGAAGGTGTACTTGACGCCGCGCAGCCAGATCGGGTCCGCGCGGCGCTCGTCGCCGGCGTCCGCCTCGCGGCGCAGCACGGAAAGGTCGTCGGTGACGGCGCGGAGCAGGCGCAGCACCCGGACCTGGTCGACCACCGGTTACACGGTCCTGGGCAGCAGGGCGGCGGCGAACTCTCGGTGGGAGCGAGTGATCCGTGGGAGTTCGTCGAAGTAGATCTTTCTGGTCATCGCCTCCCAGTGCACGCGCGCGGCCCGGTCGTCTTCGAAGAGCAGTGTTCCGCCGACGGCGACCCGGCCGGCAAGCTCGAGCGGAGCGTTGTCCAGGACGAGGAGGTCGACTCCAGGCGGCAGAAGTACGTCGAAGGCGTTGGGAGGCCGCGGCCCGCCGAAGTAGGCGGCGATGTCGATGTCCGAGTCCGCCCGCTGGCGCCCGACAGCGCGACTGCCGTGCAGGTAGGCGAACCGTGCGCCCGCCTGACGCAGAACGGCGACAGCGTCGTGCGTCGCCGTGCGCGCGAGTGTCTCGTCCACACCCCGATCTTCGCAGACGGGACGGCCGTGCGGCATTCACCTCCGCCCGCGTCGCGATCCGCATCGGGCGCGCGGGGCGGTCACACGTCGCAGCCGCCCACAAGCCCCCTCCGGCGGCGGCATCGCAGAAAGGCCGTCCGACCGAGCCCCGTGCGCATTACCTTCCGTCGCTCCGATCCGTCATAGCCGTGACTCGTCAGTCGAGTGGGCAGACGCCCCAGGAGGAGAGTCGAAGTCACCTCCACGGGCCGCTTCGAAGAACGCGGTACGCACGGAGCAGCCGCGACCAAGTGGTGCTTCCGCGGCCGTGCCGTGTTCGCGCATCACGGGTCACGCGCCCCTATCGTCCAGATTGAGCGGAACCGGACAGGTCCGCGGCGCGGTGCTGCCATTCATGCGGGAGTGAGCATGGTCGACGGGACTGACGACGTCCGGGCTGGCGACGCGGGAACCGACGGCACGGACTCCGTACCGATCGACCGGACGACGCCTGACACGACGCAGGGCGCCGAGCCCGTTGCGGCGCAGGACGCCGAGGCGCCGGGCCGGGGGTCCAGGCCCACTGCGAGGCTGGTGGCCTGGTCGCGCGACGTCGACTGGGCAGAGGCGTTGGTCGCGGTCTCGATCGTCATCGCGGCCGTCGTTGCCCTCGTCGGCTCGTTCCGATTCCAGACCAAGCCCGATGCGGAGGGCGACCACTACCAGTCCGGCTACGAAGCGGCCCTCGTCGACCTGCGCAACGCCCCGATCGGCGAAGAGCAGGACCTGTCGACCGACGAGGATCGGGCGCCGCCGGCGGCCGGCGATTTCCCGCCGCCGCCGGACCGGGGCGTCCGGCTGGCACCCGGCGCCTATCGGGTGCTGTTCGAGGGCAGCGGGATCCCGGACCGGCATGGCGCGGCGGTGGTGACCGCGATCGGCGACGACGCGGTGACCTGCCGGGCGAGCGACTGGGACGACCACCAGGGCGACGAACAGGTCGACGTCGTATGCGTCGGGGCGGGCGGAGAGCCGGTGGACGCAGCGTTCTCGGTGATGTTCGCCTACCGGCTGCCCGGCGACCCGGGACACGACGAGGTGTTCGCGTACCTGCGGATCGACAGACCCTCGCCCCCTGCTGCGCCGTCGATCGCTGCTGGACCAGTGCAGCCTGCCGCGTCCTCGACATCCGCTGCGGCCTCGGACCAGCAGGCCGAGCCGATGCGGCTCACAGACGGCTGGAGTTCGGGGGAGGGCACGGTCGAGGTGGTCCGGCTCGCCCGGGGTCGGCACGAAGTCCGCCTGGTGGCGGAAGGTTTCGGTCGGATGGCGGGAAACCTGCAGGTGAACGCGCTCGGCGAAGGTGACGTCTTCTGCGCGCCGACCGACGTCGTCGCGGTCGACGACGGTCACGACACTGCGACGGTCACGGTCGGTTGCATCCGCGACGGGGCCCTCGCCGACGTGCCGTTCGCGCTGACCTACGCCTCGTCGCCGGCCGGCGGTGACGAAAGATCGTCCATCCACCTTGCCTACCTCGTCAACGGTGTCCGCCTCGCCGGTGACGACCGAAACGGGACGGGCTCGGGTCGACTCGGCGTGCCGCCGATCGGCGCGCGGGTCCGAGCCGACGCCGCTCGATCGCGCAATGGCGCGGGCGCGGACAACTGGATCGTTCGGACCGCGATCGGCCGGTACGAGGCGATCTTTCCCGAGGTCGGGGGCGGGGCAGCACACGTCCAGGTCACGCCAGTCGACGAGGCTGGCCGCGGCGCGCCGCGCTGCGCCGTCGATGGCTGGACGACGAACCCGCCCAGCCCGGGAACCGCCGGGGCCACGGCCGTGCCGACGGGTGACGTCACGGTCCGCTTCCACTGCTTCGACCGGTTCAGTAGCGACGTCGACACCCTGGCGTACGTCTCGTACGAGGCCACGGCGTTCTGACATGCCCGGCGGCAACGCCTGTTCCGTCCGACGACGCGCCCCGCGGGCGCGCACTTTCCTCGCCGACGGTCAGGACGCCGTAGAGCCAACGGTCAGGACGCTGTAGAGGTTGGCGGCGCGGCGCTGGTAGGCCGGGCCCCAGACGCGCCTGAGCAGCAGCCGCAGGGGAAGCGGCACGAGCGTGAGGGCATCGGCACGGGTCGTCTCGTCTGCGGCGATGATGAGCCAGCCGTACAGCTTCGGGAGGTCGCGGCGGCTGGTGTTCCGCGCGGCGTCCTTGCCGATCTCCTTGAACTCCTCGGGCGAGAGCAGTCCGCGCAGCAGTGGGAAGGCGACGGCCTCCTCCTCGTCGAGGTGGGCGTTCAGGGTTGCCTGGAGCTGCGTGAGCGTGTCGGCGCGCTCGGGCAGCGGGATCGCGACGTCGCCGGCGTGGCCGATCAGCGGGTCGAGCGCCGCGTGCTGGGCCTCGAGGCGGTCGACGGCCACGACGGCGCGTGGCGCCCGGACGCGCAGCGTCGGCCACAGCAGCCGGTCCTCCGCACTGTGGTGATGGTGCAGCACGCGCAGCGTGAGGGCGATGTGGTCCTCGATCAGCGCGGCGTGGGAGGCGTCGCGCGGGGCCTGGGCCGCCAGGGCGAGCCGCCCGTACTCGGTCCGCATGGCGTCGTGCACGAGACGCAGCGGCAGCAGGTCGATTTCTGTCAGCATCGCGTTTCCTTCCATTTCCTGGGGATTACCCGACGGTAGGGAACGACCGCTCCCGTCACGTGGGTCTGTCGGCACGGTGTCAGCCTGCGGCAGCGCCGATCCCGGTGGCCGCGGGCCGGCGTCACGTTCTCGGCCGGGTCGGCCTGTCCCCGCAGGTCGGGACACGGTGTCCCGTGACAGGGCCCGGCGGGAGGCGCCACGATCTGACGGTGGAGATCCCGGTCGCGCAGCGGCGCGGCGTCGCCCCGGCCGGGCCCGCGTCCTCGCGGGCCGAGAACGGGCCCGTCTCATCCCTGGCCGGGTCCGGGCCAGTGGCGGTCTTCGTCTTCGCGCTGACCTGCGCGGCGACGCTGACAGGCGCGACGCTGCATGTCGAGAACCTGGGCTCGCCCTCCGGGGCGGGGGTGACCGACTGGTGGCTGATGCAGACCGTCTCCGGCGGCGCCTTCGGCACGACCGGGGCGTGGCTCGCCTGGCGCCAGCCACGCCTCGCCGTCGGCTGGCTGATGCTGGCATCCGGCGCGCTGCAGGCGGTGTCGTTCGCGACGGTCGAGTACTGGGTCTGGGCCTTTGCCCGCGGCCCACGGGCGTTCGGGGCGACCACCGCCCTGTGGCTGGCGCAGTGGACCTGGATCATCGGCCTTTTCTCCGTCGCCCTCGTGCTGCCACCGCTGCTGCCCGACGGCCGGCTGGTCTCGGACCGCTGGCGCCCGGCCTTCGCCCTGGCCGTCCTGGCCACCGTCGCCGAGGGGCTGCGCTGGGCGCTGGCACCCGCGTCGGTGTGGGCGGCGACGCTGCCCCGGCTGGGCGTTGTCAACCAGGTCGCCGTCCCGGTCGCCGACAACGGCGCCGTCGTTCTCGGGACCACCGTGGCCGTGGTGGCCGCGCTCGCGGCCGGGATCGCGTCGCTCGTCGTACGCTGGCGCCGCGGCGATGGCGAGACCCGCCAGCAGCTGCGCTGGCTGCTGTTCGGCCTGACGACGAGCGTGCCGCTGTTCGCCGCCGGTTTCGCCGTCGGGCCGCTCGCGACCGCTGCCGCGATGCTGCCGCTGCCGGTTGCCTGCCTGGTGGCCGCGCTGCGCTACGGCTTGTGGGACCTGCGCGTCGTGGTCAGCCGCGCCGTCGTCTGGGCGCTGCTCACCGCCGTGGTGATCGGCGTCTACGTCGGCTGCGTCTGGCTGCTCGGGAGCCTGGCCGGCGGCGAGCGCGCTCGCCTGGTCGCGACCGTGCTCGTCGCCGTCGCCGCGCTGCCGGCGCACCAGCGGCTGCGGGCGCTTGTCAACACGCGCCTCTTCGGCCGGCGCGACGACCCCTACACGGCGCTGGCTCGCCTCGGCGACCAGCTCGAGGCCACCGGGGACGCCGAGACCGTCGCCCACCAGGCGCTGCCGGAACTCACCCGCATGGTCGCCACCGCGCTACACCGCCCCTACGTCGCGCTTGAGTTACAGGACGGCGCGGTGGTGCGCCATGGCGAGCCCACCGACGCGGTCGAGACGGTCCCGCTCGCGTTCGCGGGCGCCCCCGTCGGCCAGCTGGTCGTGGCGAGCCGGGAGGGGGAACCGAGCCGCTGGGAACGGCGGCTGCTGTCCGACCTGGCCCGGCAGGCCGCCGTCGCTGTACACGCCGTCCTGCTGGCGAGCGAGCTGCGCACCTCCCGTGAACACGCCGTGACCGTCCGAGAGGACGAGCGGCGACGGCTGCACCGGGAGCTGCACGATGGCATGGGACCGACGCTGGCCGCCGTCGCGCTGCAGGTCGAGACCGCCCGGGAGCTGGTTCCTGAACACGACGGCCAGGCCGGGCGTCCGCTCGACCGCGCGCTCGCCCAAAGGTGCTGCTCGCCGACGACCATCCCCTCTATCGCGAGGGACTCGGTGTCGCGCTGTCGGTCCTGCCCGACGTCGATGTCGTCGGCGAGGCGGCCGACGGGCAGAGCGCCGTCGCGCTGGCCCGCGACCTCGCGCCCGACGTGGTGATCATGGATCTGAACATGCCCGGGATGAGCGGCATCGAGGCCACCCGGCAGCTGGCCACCGCCTGCCCGACGGCCGCGGTGCTGGTACTCACCATGCTCGAAGGCGACGACGCGATCTTCGCCGCGATGCGGGCCGGGGCGCGCGGCTATCTGCTGAAGGGAGCCGACCGCGCCGAGATCAGCCGCGCGCTCACGACCGTCGCCAGCGGGGATGTCGTCTTCAGCGCGGGCATCGCCACGCGGGTCCTGGCCTTCTTCGCCGCCGGCGGCTCTTCGCTCGCGCCGTTTCCCGAGCTGACCGCCCGGGAGCGCGAGATCCTCGACCTTGTCGCGCAGGGGCTGACCAATGCGGCGATCGCGTCGCGCCTGTTCGTCTCGCCGAAGACCGTCCGCAACCACGTCTCGAACGTCTTCACCAAGCTCCAGGTCGCGGACCGCGCCGAGGCCGTCGCCCGGGCCCGCGACGCCGGTCTCGGCCGCCCGGCGGTCTAGTCGGCTGCGCCGGCCAGCCGTGATCAGGTGGTTCGACGACCGGCTGCCCGTCTCTCCAGGCGGGCCGGCGCCTGTCGGTCAGGGAAGGACTCAGCGGGCCCAGCGCCGCGTCGCGGGCGCGGCCAGGCAGCCCAGGACCACCGCGGAGATCGCCGAGAACGGAACGCCGGCCGACTCCTGGAAGACGACCAGCTTGAAGACACTGAAGCCGAGCTCCGCGATGGCCAGCCCACCGACAAGGCGGGCCCCCGTCCGCGAGCCGCGCAGCAGCTGGATCCCGCCGAGCCACCACAGCGGCAGCGCCACCGCGAACAGCGCCACGGCGACGAACCAGGCGCCGCCGGCCTGGGAGCCGAAGACCGCCCCGGCCACGGACGTGAGCGTGCCCATGGCGAAGCCGAGGACCGCCGGGACGACCGCGGTCACCGGGCGGCGCGCTGCCCACGAGCCTGCCTCGGGATGATCTACGATGCTCTCCGGCGCGGCCGGAGAGAGCGCGGCTGAGGACGTCATTTCTTTTCTCCCCTTGTGGGCCCGGGGCCTTTCCCCGGAACGCCTTCACAGTGCGTTCCTGGCCGTCCCGCCCACATCGCCCCACAAGCTCATTCCGCCCGGGACACCGAGTCCCAGCCCGGGCCCCAGGCCAAGCAGAGCCGCGGCGCCTCGCCTACATCACAAGGCTCGCGGGGTCGTGGCGCCGAGATCCCAGCAGGCCTCGCGGTCCGCAGCGGTCAGCTCACCGACGATGGTGATCGGCTCACGCGACCGCTTCCATCTCAGACCAGTCGTGATGGTCTCGACGCCACGGACCGCACCCGCGATGTCACTGTTGCCGCGGCTGACCAGGCAGTGCGGCTGGCGGTCCGAAGAACTGTCCTTGTCCGAAGCGGCAGCCATGGCGCGCCAATGTGCGTGCCTGCTCTCGGTTCTGGACGCCGGTGGCAACGACCGTGAGATCGAGGTCCCTGGCGAGGGCGAGCAGTGCCCGGCGGAGCAGGTCGGCCCGGTTGGCGCTCCCCGTCAGGCCGCCGGCGTAGGAGCTGTCGAACATGAGTATCTGGATCGGCAGCTCGTCGAGCGCCAGAAAGATGCTCTGGTTCCTGGCGATGGCGTTCAGCGCGAGGCGCAGGCCACGGGTGACGCATGTCCGCAGGCTGCGCGCGGCCTCCTCGTCGAGGCACTCCATGTCCGAAAGCTTGAGGATCAGGGCCTGGGTGGGGAGGCGGGAGGCCACCAGCACCGCCTCGACGTCGGGCAGTAAGTCACCAGCCGGCCTCGCCGCCGAAACGCCGACGCAGACGGCGACGTTCTGCCCTGTCTGCCTTCGGTAGTGGCCGATATCATGGCAGGCGCGGCCGAGGATCAACTGTTCGAGCTGTGCTCTTAGCCCCGCTCTGGTCGCGACCGTGGCCGTCTGCTCTGCCGTGAACGACCCGAGCGTCGGATGGTGCCAGCACGTTGAAGCCTGAAACGCGACCGTGTGATGGTGGGTCAGATCGACGATCGGCTGATAGAGGACATCGATGACGCCGCCGGCGGGATCGCCCCGCAACAACTGGGACAGCGCGAGTTGCGCCGTCGGCGACTGGCCGTGAGCGAAGATGTCAGGATCGTAGACGACCAGACTGTTTTTCCCCCGCCGCTTGGCTGCGTACATGGCGAGATCCGCCTGCTGGATCAGATCCTCGGCACTTATCGAGGATCCTGGCACGGCGACTGTCAGGCCAAGGCTCGCGTGAATGGCGCACGGCTGCCCGGCGAGAAAGCACGGTGCCCGGACCACCGCGGCCACCCTCTTGCCGACCGCCTCGGCGTCCGCGGCATCGTCCGCCAAAAGAACCGCGAACTCGTCGCCACCGAGACGGGCGACCGTGTCCGAGGGCGGTACGCAACCAAGCAGCCGCCAAGCGGTTATCCTCAGCAATTCGTCCCCGGCCGGATGACCCAGGGTGTCGTTGACAATCTTGAAGTCATCGAGATCGCAGAAGAGCAGAGCCAGCCGGCCGCGGGCTCGCCGAGCGACCGCCTCTTCCACCCGGTCACCGAACAGCACACGGTTCGCCAGCCCGGTCAGCGGGTCATGGAGCGCCTGGTGGTGCAGCTGGCGACGGCTGTGCTGAACCCTGTCCAGCAGCTTCTGGTTGTCCGCCAAAGTAAGCATCTGCCGGATCAGTACCAGCAGCACGAGCGCGAAGACGCCGTATATTTCGATCGGTTCGACCCGCGCCTCGGTTGACACCTGAAATCCCGCCAGCACGCCCAGCGCGGACAGCGGAACGTACGGGAGGAATATCCTCATCCAGCGTACGCCGGGTCCGGCCCGCCAGCCAGGCCACCGGACGCGCCACGAGGCCCTGCGGTCAGGAGCGGATTCAGGAATTAGGGGGGCAGCCGCAACTACAGAGCCAGTCGATGGCCGTGGTGGCGCGATGCAGGCAAGCCCGATCATCACAGTGCCAATGGCATTGGCGGCTTCGAGTTGCAGGGGCTCCGGCTGGCCGCTCGCGATGAAGTAGAGCGACACGTGCAGAAGTATGGTGATGGAGGCCAGCCCGCCGCCGAGCAATGCGAACGACTTCTTCTGGCGCGGGCGCCGGAACGCCGCTACGAGCAGGACGGTGATCAGTAGCAGGAGACATCCGATGCCGAACGCCAACAAGGCCGTGAGACTGGCTGGTGTGGGTGCTCGCGCACGCACCAGAGGCTGGAGGACGACCACCCAGCCGAGCAGGCTCAGCGAGCCGGCGAGGAGCACCGCGTCCATGACGGTGACAGTCCGCCAATGGGTACCGTGCTGGCCGGCTCGGCGCACCGGCTCGTCCTCCGGGCTGAGTGGGTCGGTGGGAAAAGCCAGCAGCGCGGCAACGGATGCTGGAATGAACGCCAGATACGCCGGCTCCGTCCCCGACAAGGGCGGCACCGGGCTCTGGCCCGAGAACAACGCCCTGACGGAAGTGATGACCAGGCCGGCTGCCACCGTGATCCATCCGGTGAGAAGGAGCAGTCGCCAACGTCGCTCGCCACCCCTCGCTCGCTGTGCCGACCACAGTTCGCACCCACCCTGGAACGCTATAGCGGCCATGCCGCAGGCGCGGACCACCAGGTCAGCGGTGCGCGAGGGAAGGATGAAGGAAGCGAGCATGACTGCGGGCGCGACTGCCGCCCACACACAGACTATTCGGCGGAAAACGGCCGCGCCGCAGTTCGGTGCGTCGCACTCCGCCGCGGCCGCTCGAGCGATCTCCGCGCGCGACATCATCCTCTCCGCCTGGGATCATTTCCGCCCATCTGGCCTGGATCGTCCTGCCAGCCGGAATGGATCGCCGCGACGAACCTCCCTCGGACCCATCCAACCGAAAGCAACGCCATATATACCCAGAGCGATGGCACGTACATTAGTACGGGCGGCCGAAGACCGCCAACGAGCCGAGGATGCCCGATACGCCCTCCGTGCGCTCCTCGCCCCGATCCCAGTGCCGATCAGACCGAAACGGCCTGGCGATCCACCCTGGAGCCAGCCACACAGCTCGTCCATGAGCTCCGGCACGCGCTCGGCATCCGGCCCGGTGTAGACCGGCGGATTGTCCGGCGCGGCGGGCACCCAGATCGGCCCAAGCCTGTACCGGCCAGGCCGCCATCCGAGCTGGGCAAGCTCCAACAGGCGGGCGGGCGGGCACGGTGTCAGTATTCGGCCCGGAGGACGCCGGCCCGGCTCTCCCGGCGGCGTGGCGGGCAGCGACCAGCCCGCGGATCAGGGGCAGCCACACGATGAACGGCCGTCCGACCGCTATCGGCCGGACGACGGCCAGCCAAGCCCGCGGGGACAGGACAACCGATGACGAGACGGCGGTGACCGGGCGAACGGCGCACGCCGCACAGCCCACCCTGGCGCGTGTCCTGAGCGGGCGGATGCTGTTGTTCCTCGTGCTCGGTGACGTCCTCGGATCGGGGATCTACGCGCTCACCGGGCAGATCGCCGCCGACGTCGGCGGGATGATCTGGGCACCGTTCCTGACCGCCTTCGCACTGGCGTTCCTCACCGGGACGGCCTACGCCGAGCTTGTCGGCAAGTACCCCCGGGCGGCCGGAGCAGCGCTCTACGCCAACGAGGCGTTCCGTCGCCCGTTTCTCACCTTCATGGTCGGCTTCACCGTGCTGGCCGCCGGGATCACCTCCACCGCCACGGCCGCGCGGGCCATTGGGGGCAAATACCTCGCGGAGTTCGTGGCGGCCCCGACGGTCGTCGTCGCGGTCGTGTTCATCCTGCTGACCGCGGTCCTCAACGCCCGTGGGATCGAGGAGTCGGCCCGGGTGAACCTTGTGCTCACCGTGATCGAGCTGACCGGGCTGTTGCTGATCGTCGGGATCGGCGTGCACGCGCTGGCTACCGGAGCGGGCGAACCGGGACGGGCCTTCGAGCTGCGTGCCGAGGGGCCTGCGCCGCTCGCCCTGCTCGCCGGCACGACGCTCGCGTTCTACGCGATGCTCGGCTTCGAGAACTCGGTGAACCTCGTCGAGGAGGCCCGCCGGCCGCGCCGGGACCTGCCCCGGGCGCTGTTCGGCGGCATGTTCATCGCCGGCACGGTCTACCTGTTCGTCGCGTTCACCTGCGCGATGCTGGTGGATCCCGACATCCTCACCGGCTCCGGTGCCCCGCTGCTGGAAGTGGTGAAGGCCTCCGACGTGCCGGTGCCGTCGAAGCTGTTCGCCGCGATCGCGCTGGTCGCGGTCGCCAACACCGCCCTGATGAACATGGTGATGGCCTCCCGTCTCGTCTACGGCATGGCTGCCCAGGGCACGATCCCGACCGTCTTCGCGCGGGTGCTGCCCGGACGACGCACCCCGCCGATAGCGATCGGCTTCGTGACGGCCCTGACGGTGGCGCTGGCCAGCACCGGCCAGCTGGCCGGCCTTGCCGACACCACCGTCCTGCTCCTGCTGCTGGTCTTCTTCGTCGTCAACACCAGCGCGCTGGTGTTGCGTCGCGAGCCCGTCCCGCCCGGCGCCTACCGTGCCCCCACCTGGGCCCCGGCACTCGGCGCGCTGTCCTGCGCGGCGCTGGCCACCCCGCTGGTCCACCGTGAGGGCACCGTCTACCTGCGCGCCCTCGGCCTGCTCGCGCTCGCCGCCGTCCTCGTCCTCGCCCAGAAAGTTGCCAGCGGTCGGTTCCGCGCGTGTGAGTTATCCGGTGCCGCCAGACCGCCCCGTCCCAGTCGTGCGGATCTGATGGTCCTGTCACCGCCTGAGGAGACCCGGTAACGCGTCAGCCCTTGTGCATCGGCGGCTGCTACCGGGACGGGTGCTGGATGTCAGCCTCGACGGGGACGTCAGGACGCTGGCCATGCCGGACGGGCACCTGGTGCGGGAGCTCATCGTCGCCGTCGATGGTGAAGGAGGTACTCGAACTGTCCGCCGGCACGTGTGATCACGACCGTCTCCCCGTTCTGCGCGGGTGCCCTTCGAGGGGCCTCGTCCGCTGACTGTGGCGGGAGGCGGCCTGGAGTTCGCTGTGCTCGACGACGACGGCCGGAGCAAGGTCGGCTACATGTTCCCGGGAGCCTGACCGGGAGTCGCGGGAGACACCGCCCCGGCGGCGACCGAGAGGGCCTTGGCCGTCGCCGGGTCGACCGGCAGGAACGCCTCCAACTTCAGCTCGGCGAGGGTCACATCGACGGCGGTGGCGAAGGTCGTCACGGTCGTCATCAGGCGCAGCTCACCGCGCGACGACCCCAGGTGAAGCGGGACGGCGAAACCGAGCTGCCCGTCGGACGGCGCCAGCTCGGGGACGTACCTCGTAAGTTCGGCGCGCAGCTCCGCCACGTGGCCAAGGCGCGCCAGGATGTGGCGCGCCCATTCGGCGAAGTTGCGGATGCGGGGCGCCAGGCCCTCGGGATGCAGCGCGAGGCGGTAGATGTTCTTGCCCGGACCGACCAGCTCGGGCGCCGCGCCCTCGGTGATCAGATCGAACGCGTCGTTCGCGACGACCAGGTCGCCGTTACGGTCCACGACCAGCGCCGGGTACGGCAGGTGCCCGCGGACGATGTGGTCGATCGCGGTGCGCACAGGGGCCAAAACCGGGTCGTCGAGCGGGCTCTGCGGGTAGACGGGCGCGTACCCGGCAGCCAACAGCAGCTCATTGCGCTCCCGCAGCGGCAGTTCGAGTGACTCGGCCAGGCGTACGACCATGTTCCGGCCGGGAACGGACCTGCCGGACTCGATGAAGCTGAGGTGCCGCTGGGTGGTGCCCGCCCGCAGCGCCAGGTCGAGCTGGCTGAGATGCCGGCGGGTACGGCGTTCGCGTAGCGCGCGGGGGAAGTCCACGGACCTGTTCTACCGGCAGTGGCATCCCGCGCCATTCCTTACCGGGAATTGTCGCTGTCCGCCCCGGTCACAAGCATCACTGCCATGGACATCGGTGTACTGCTTCCGACCGGAGCCGCCCAGTGGGGCGCGGACGGGGACCCTCGAGAGCTGGTCGCGTTCGGGCGCAGGGCCGAACGCCTGGGTTTCTCCTCGCTCTTCGTCAATGACTCGCTGATCAGCCCGCGCATCGAGGCGCTGACGATGTTGGCCGCGCTCGCCCCGGCGACCGAGACCGTGACCCTGGGAACGGCCGCGCTGCTGCCGTTCCTGCGAAGGCCGATCCAGGCCGCGCAGTCTTTGGCGTCGATCGACCTGCTGTCCGGCGGCCGGCTCACGGTGACGGTGGGCGCGGGCTTCCCCGGCCGTTTCGGACGACCCTTTTACACCCTTTCCGAAGTCCCGTGGGAACGGCGCTTCGCCCGGCTGGACGAGACGGTCACGCTGTGGCGGGCACTGTGGAACGGTGCCGACTCCTTCCACGGCGAGATCCTCAGGTTCGCCGACATCCCGCCCGCGACCAGGCCGTTCCAGGCAGGCGGCCCGCCGATCTGGCTCGGCGGCGCGACCCCGGGCGCGCTGGCCCGCACCGGCCGGACGTACGACGGGTGGCTGCCCTATCCGCCCGACCCCGCCGACTACGCGTCCGGGCTGCGGAACATCCGCACGGCGGCGGCCGACGCCGGCCGTGTCGCCGAGGACATCACACCCGCGCTGTTCGTCTCGATACGAATCGATGACAACGTCGAGCGCGGCCGGCGGGCGCTGGACGACTACGCGCGGGCCGCCTACGGGATGCCGCTGGAGGAGCTGGAAAAGATCCAGGCGGTGGTCACCGGCTCCGCCGACCAGGTCCTCGAGGGCTTGGACCGGTACGTCGCCGGCGGCGCACGCCACATCGTCACCCGCCTTGGTGCTCTGGACCTGCGCTCCCAGTTCGACCAGTTGGAGCGGATCGGCGCCCTGATCCCCGCCCTCCGGGCATCAGCGGATCACGCGGCCGCACCGGGAGCGTCCTGATCATCCGTGAGGCCTCACATGACCAGGCTCGCGGCGGTGGTGGCACCAAGCTCCCAGGAGACGCTCACCGACGCAGCTCCCACCGCTGGCTGTCGCGGCCGGGCTGGCCAGCAGCGACGAGATTCTGGTGGATCTGCTCGCCCGCCGTCTTGCCCGGGTCGCTTGTTACACGCTTCCGGCCGCCCGTGGCCGGGCTGCCGCCCTGCGCGTCCACCTGGCATCGGAGTTCACCTGGCGGAGGGCGGGCTCGGCACTGATGCGGGCACTGCATCTGCCCTCAGCCCCGCTCCGCGCCGTCAGTGTGGCACCGCCCCGCGCCACCGGCACGCCGACGCGTACCGCGGAGGCCAGCGACGCCGAACCAGGCAGCGACGATTCCGTCGAGCTGGCCTTTCCTGACGTGGGGTCGTTTGTCCGCGAATTCCTCGCGCCTTCGTTCGGCCGGCCGCTTGACGCCGACCGCCGCTGGTGTCCGCGCTGGTTCGAGCACACCGAAGCCGTGCTGCGCCTCGAAGCGTTGTGGCGGTCGTTCGAGTTTCTACGGCTTGACCCGAACACCGGGATCGCCGTGTGGCTGCGCGACCACCTCGACCACCAGTTGCCCCAGCTCACCTCGGCCACCGGCCCCTTCGCCCGCTGCGGGTCCGGCCACCGACCCGACGCTGAGTTCCCTGTCCAAGACCCGCCGCTGGACTGGCGCGCCGGCTGTCAGCCGGGTTGGATTCCGCCCTCGAACAGTTTGGCGAGTTTCTCCCGGCCCCGGCCGGACATCCAGGTCTCGAAATCAATCAGCCCCGAATGGAGTGCCCGGGCGGCGGGGATGTCGACGCCGTACCCGCCGTGACCGTTCAGGAAGATCGCCACGTCAGCGACATCCGCACTCTGCCGACGGACAACGTCGACCGGAACCTGCACGTAGTGGATCTTGTGGCCGGTGGTACGGCTGAGCGCCTCGGCTGTCTGCCCCGGCCGGAGCGCGTCTCCGGCGATCCCGACGGCCCTCCCCAGATAGCAAGCCGGATCGGCGAAGGCGAGCGCGACGAAAGCGCCGATATCGTCGAGGGCGATCAGTTGTTCGGGGATGTCTGGCGCGAAGGGCGTGGCCAGAGTTCCGGTCTGCACTCCGAATGCTGGGTCCGCGTAGTTCTCCATGAACGAGACCGGGCGCAGGATCGTCGCCGGAATGCCGATACGGCGTATGTGTTCCTCGATCGCCCACTTGCTCGCGAAGGCACGGCCACCGCCGCCGCGCTCGACACCGGCGACCGAGGCGTAGACCAGGTGCCGTGCCCGGGCGGCCGCCGCCGCGTCCGCCACATTCCTGCCCCATCCAACCTCGTCCTCAAAGGGCACTGGCGGGCTGCCCAGCGCACCTTGCTGCACGCTGAACACCCCGTGAACGCCCTCGGCGGCGGCATCCAGCGACCCTCGGTCGTCCAGATCGCCCGCGACGACCTGTGCGCCGGCCTCGGCCAGCCGCCGCGCGACCATGCTCGTCGGGTTGCGGGTCAGAGCCCGTACCCTCCATCCGTCAGCGAGCAGCCGCGTGGCGGCAGCGCCCCCCTGTTTGCCGGTGGCGCCCGTCACCAGGATCGTCTTTGCGGCCCTGTCAGCCACCAGATCCTCGTTCCGGGTGCCGCCTGGCGCCCTGCCCCGACCTGTCGTCTCGTCGTCTTCGCGCATGATGCAAGACTCCTGGACCTGGCCAGCGCCAGACCCTGGCCGGAGCGCCGCTGTCCGCAGGTTTTGGGCCAACTTCTCTGGCACCATCGATGACATGGGCCTCCACCGCGTCGCGGCCTATGCCCCACCAGGCGCGACCGCGCTCGGCCTCGGCATCGCCAACGCGACTTTCGGTCCTCGGCCCGGTGTTCCCGGGTTCGACTTCGCCGTCTGCGCGCGGCGCCCCGGACCACTCCAGACCGACCTCGGCCTTCCGCTGACGGTGCGCCATGACCTCGGACTGCTGGCGACGGCCGATATGATCTTGATCTTGCCGGGAGTGGAGTACCGGGTCGAGTCCTCGGACCCCGTCCTGCCTGCGCTGCGCGCGGCCCACGACCGGGGCGCGACCATCGCCGCCCATTGCGTCGGAACCTTCGCCCTGGCAGCGGCAGGTCTGTTGGACGGCCTCAGGGTCACCACCCACTGGCAGTTCGCCGACGAACTCGCCGCCTGCCACCCTGAGGTGACGGTCCAGCCGGAAGCCCTGTACATCGACGAAGGCACGATCATCACCGGAGCGGGAGCCGCGGCCGGCATGGACATGTGCCTCCACCTCATCCGCCGCGAGCACGGCGCCGGACTAGCGAACAAGATCGCCCGCGGCCTGGTGATCCCGCCACACCGCGAGGGCGGCCAAGCCCAGTACGTCAGCGCCCCGGTGCCCTCGGACAGCGACGACCAACGTCTGGCCGCCGTCCTCGCATGGGCTCGGGCGCACCTGAGCCATCCGATCTCCGTCGATCTGCTGGCCGCCCGGGCACTCATGAGCCGACGTTCATTCGCCCGCCATTTCAGGTTGGCCACCGGGACGTCCCCCCACGCGTGGCTACGGAACCAGCGCCTGTCCCTCGCCGAGGAACTGCTGGAGACAACCAACCTGTCCATCGAGCAGATCGCGGATCGGGTCGGCTACCGCAGCGCGGCCGTCCTGCGCGAACAGTTCGCCCTTCGTCGCGGGGTATCGCCCAGCGAGTACCGCCGCGCTTTCAGCCATTCCTGACCGCCGCACGGCCTCCCCTCCCCCCGCCGCGATCAGGCGTCCGACAATCTGCGTCACGTGCTCGGCCCCCGGCTGGGCTTCGGGGGGCAGCGCGAGTTGCTGGGCTGGGAGACCGAGCACTGCCTGAATGCCGCCCGCCGGCGCCGGAAGCGCGCCCAGCTCGGAGTGGACCTGGTGCTGTTCTGTGGCTCCAGCTTCGGTGCGCTCGGGGTGTTCTGGTCACTGGCCGCTCCGGTGGCATGGCCACTGCTGGCCGTGTCGCTCATCGAGACTGCCGCGCCCGTCCTGCTCGCGGTAGAGATCATCCGCTGCGCGGACACGGCCCGGTCATCCTGAAGGGGTAGCAGCGGAAGATCCGCCCGATCGTCGGCCCGCGTGCCCGCGTGCCCGCCGCATCGGGTCGGCGCTGTCAGGACTGATCGCCGGCGTACGTCCCTGGTCCGACCCTCGGGAGGGTAGGCGCGAACGCCGAAGTGAAGGTGTCGGCGATCGTGGCCGCTATGGTCGCCGGCGCGGACAGCATCGACGAGCTACAGGTAGTAGATCTGGTCACAGAAGTGTCACGAACTCAGATACGTCGATCGATCACGCTGGGCCAGCCAGCTACGCCCTCACGGGACGGGCACAGCCGACTTCTCTGGATCATTGACCTTCTCCCCGACAGCCTGGCCGGTCTGATCGAGGCCTGCACCGCACACGGCATCGAGGAGATTAGGGAGGTCCTCGAACTGTCAACCACGGCTCGGGGCCGCTGAGCCCCATGCGCGGCTAAGGCATCAGGCTCGCGGCGGTGGCGGCGCCGAGCTCCCAGCAGGCCTCACGGTCGGCGGCGGACAGCTCGCCGATGACGGTCAGCGGGTCCCGCAGGCGCCTCCACTTCAGGCCGGTCGTGATGGTTTCCACGCCGCGGACCGCTCCGGTGGTGTCGCTGCCGCCGTGGACGTACAGCGCGTACGGCCGGGCGGCGGTCGCCTCGAGGCACGGGTAGTAGATCTGGTCGCAGAACTTGCGAAAAGTCGCATGCTCATACGGTCACGCCACGTGTCGCACGAGGTTCGCCGGCACGGGCCGCGTGGCAATCGTCCAGGTCGGGCGCGACTACCCGCGGGCCCCGGCTACGCCCCCGAGGCAGACACGTACACCGCTATCTGCCGGACGAATTCGTCAAGGTCGTCGAGGGCATCCAGTCGAGCAACGACGATCTCATCGTTGACCGCGATGTAGTCGTGGACGAGGACGTTTCGGAAGCCGACGGCCTTGCGGAGCGTCAGTGCGAGCGTCGCGGCCAGCGCTCCATGGTCGCCGAGGAGACGGATCGCGTCACCGTTGTCCGCCGGCGGTCCCCAGCCCTGTGTCGCGCAGATGTGCTGCGCGACGTCGACACAGGCCTCGATCGCCGTCACGAAGGTGTACTTCACCCCGCGCAGCCAGATCGGGTCCGCGCGGCGCTCGTCGTCGGCGCCCGACTCGAAGCGGAGCACAGACAGATCGTCGGTGATCGCGCGGAGCAGGCGTAGCACCCGGGCCTCGTCGACCACCGGTTACGCGCTCCGGCCCAGAACAGCCGCGGCGAACTCCCGGTGGGCCCGAGTGATCCGCGGAAGTTCGTCGAAGTAGATCTTTCTGGTCATCGCCTCCCAGCGCACCCGCGCGGCCCGGTCCTCCTCGAAGAGCAGCCGCCCGCCGGCCGCGACCCTGCCCGCGAGCTCAAGCGGCGCGCTGTCAAGGACGAGGAGGTCCACGCCGGGCGGCAGAAGGAGGTCGAAGGAGCTCGGAGGCCGAGGCACGCCGAAGAAGGCTGCGACATCGATGTCCGAGTCCGCCCGCTGACACCCGACGGCGCGGCTACCGTGCGGATAGGCGAACTGGGCGCCCGCCTGAAGCAGCACGGCGACGGCGTCGCGCGTCGCGCGTCGCGATGGTAACGGGCGTCTCGTCCATGCCCCGATCATCCCAGACGCAACAGCCGCGCGGCACTCCATGGCGACCGGGACCCCGGACACCGCCCAGCCAGCGACTACCGGGGGACGCGGCTGGTGGGCGCCCTGGTCCGCAGAGGTGTGCCGGTCCGCTTCCACGGCGACTTCGACTGGCCGGGAGTCGCGATCGCGGGGCCCGCGCATACGTGCTCTTGCCCGAGCCAGGCAGGCCGCACATCATCACGACGAGGCCACGCTCTGTCCCGACGAGGTCCGGGAGAAGAGCCGCACCATCCACATCGGCGAACATCACTGCGCCGCTACTATGGCGCATCGTCCCACCCGACGCTCGGGCCGGCCTCCCATCCGAGGACAACCCGTCATCGCCTCACCGCAGGGCCGACGTCAGTCGCCGGCCGCCGGCGGCCTCCGCCGCGACAGCGCTAGGCATCGGCACTTGGTCAGCCCGGGACGAACCGGCAACTATTTGATCATTATAGTCACCGCAGCGGCTGGTCACGCCCAGGACCTTTGCCCAGAGCCTGAGCCGAGGCGTGTTTACTGCCTGACAGACGGTGTGTGATGCTGGTCAAATGCCCGACGCATGGCTTTCCGCGACGCTTCCGGTGCTGGGGCTGGCGACAGCCTCCGTGGAGGCGGTGCGGCTGGCGGCCATCCGAGCCGGGGCGACCGGCCCGGTCACCGACGCGGATCTCGACCTCGAGCGCGTCGCCGCCGCCTTCGCCAGCGACCGTCTGTTCCGGGACGGCGACGCGCGCGCGGACGCCTTCGCGCCGCTGTCCGGCTTCTTCCGGACCGAGGACGGGTACGTGCGGACCCACGCAAACTATCCGCACCACCGCGACCGGCTCCTGCGGATCCTCGGACTGGCCGAACCCGACCGGGAAACGGCCGCCAGGGCAATAGCGGCCCGCTCCGCCGCGCAGCTTGAGGACCAGGCGGCGCAGGCCGGCGCCATCGCCGTCCGGGTCCGGACCGAGGCCGAATGGCGAGCCTCGGCTCCCGGCGCGACCGCCACCACCGGGCCACTCGTGCGCACCACGGAACGCGACGACGACGCCGCACTCACCCTGGCGGGCGGCGCGCTGCCCCTGGCGGGTCTTCGGGTACTCGACCTCACCCGCGTCCTCGCGGGACCGGTCTGTGGACGGACGCTCGCCCTGCTCGGCGCGGACGTCCTGCGCCTGGACCCGCCGGTTCCCGCGGAGATCAGCTGGCAGCACCTCGACACCGGCCAGGGCAAACGCTCGGCGCTCCTGGACCTGCGTACCGACCTGCCGCGCGCCCAGGAGCTTCTCGGCCGGGCCGATGTCCTGGTAACCGGCTACCGGCCCGGCTCCATCGAGGCCTTCGGCCTGCGGATGCCCCCCGGGCTGATCCGCGCCCGGATCAACGCCTGGGGAGACACCGGCCCATGGGCAGGGCGGCGCGGATTCGACTCCATCGTCCAGGCTGCGACGGGCATCGCGTTGATCGAAAGCGGCGACGGCGTGACGCCCGGCGCCCTGCCCGCGCAGGCGCTCGACCACGCCACGGGCTACTTCCTCGCGGCGGCGATCATCGAAGCGCTGGCGGCGCGCGCCGCCGACGGCCGGGGCCGCGACGTCGCCGCCTCCCTCGCGCGCACCGCGACCTGGCTCCTCGACGCCCTCGGCCGCGACGCCCATCATCCGCCGGCCGCCGCGCCCCTTGCCGCGGCGGCGGTCACCCATGGCCAGGTCACCACCGCGCGCCCGGCGATCCCCGGCTTCGACGACTACCCCTTCCCCGCGCACTCGTGGGGTGGCGACCAGCCCACCTTCCGCTGACGGGGCCAGGCCGGCGCCGCGTCCGACCGCGATCTCGTCGCCGGAAGACTCCGCCGGCCGGGAGTAGATCTCGCGCCGTGCAGCACCAGCTCCCGCATACCTTGCCTGGGGACGGATCTGGATCGCCGTGACCACCTCCGACGCGGCCGCGCTGTCCGCGCTGTCCGCGCTGTCCAGGTCGCCGAGAACGGCAAGCGGGTAGACACGGGTAGTAGGTCTGGCCGCAGAAATGTGCCGAACCCTGGTCACGGGACTGTCACTCCACGCAACCATCCGTCAGGCCGGGGCGGAACGCGCAACGCAGGAGGCGGGGTGCTGGTCGGCTATGGCATCAGGCTCGCGGCCACCGTGGCCCCCGACTCCCAGCATGCCTCTCGATCGTTCGCGTCCGGCATGCCGAAGTACCGTCACCGGCTCGCGCAACCGCTTCCACTTCAGACCGGTGGCGATCGTCTCCACGCTTCGGACCGCGCCTGTGGTGTCGGAGCCGCCGTGGACGTACAGGGCGTATGGCCGGCCGACGATTGCTTCCAAGCAAGCGTAATACGCTTGGTCGAAGAACTTGCAGAAAGTCAGATGCGTCAATCGGCTACGTGACGTGTCGGCGAGGGCGCGCGTCAGTGCCACCCACGAGGAGTTCACCGGGCTGGTGCCCGCCCAGGTCGATCCCACCGAATGCCCCTCAGGCGGCTGAACGCTCTGGTCTCGCCGCACCCCTATGGCCTGGAGCGCAAAGCGGTCCATTTGCGCTACCACATTGCGGGAATATGCGTTTTATCGCTAGCATCGCGTTATGGGGCATGTGTCGGTGGGGCTCGGCCCTGGCTGCGGGAAGTGGGGTTAGATGGCTGACCTGCGAGGCAGCACAGACGACGGCGGTGACGACGCGACCCGTATCCGTCCGAAGCAAGAGACCGTCATCCTGCCGGGTTCGGTCGGGCCACCCGGACCGGTACGTCAGCCGGCGAAAAACCGTGTGCAGCCCGATCCGGTGGCGGAGAAGGGCGTGGGCGCGCCACCGCCAGCCGACGGCGTGCCACCGACGCCGGTAGCGGGTGTTATCCGGTATGGCCCTGGGGTTCCGGCCGTCCCGTCGGCGGGTCAGGGCGGGCGGGCTGCGGAGCAGATCTGGGGTGAGGGTGCGCCGCCGAACCGCTCGGCGCGGTGGCGTCGGCTGGGTGGCTGGGCTTTCACCGCGCTGTTGATTGTGACTTCTGGTGTTGTGCTGTTCGCGCGGTTTCATCATGCGCCGTTTAGCGTGACGGACGCGGCGGTGTCGGCGAAGAAAACGTCGGGGTGTCGGGCGGATGTGACTGCTCGAGTGAAGACCAACGGTGCCGCCGGCACTATCACGTACCGGTGGCAGTTCACCCCGGGTGGGGAGCAGGCGTCGACGTTACATCAGTCGGTTTCGCGTGGGCAACATGCCGCGGACCTGGTCATCACTCTTGAGGTCGCTGGTCATGGTGGTACGACGCAGACCGTGGTGCTGCAGATTCTCGACCCTGACCCGCGGACAGTGTCGGTTCCGGTCGCGCTCACCTGCTGACCGCGCACTAGACCGTCAGCATCAGGAAAACTGGAATGTGAGCGCACGGTCGCTTATACACTGCGCCGACATGGTGTGGCGCGCCGGCCCCGCGAGCCGCCCGATGCAGGTAAGAGGGGATACCGATGGCTGCATGGACCGTGCCCGGCTACACCGAGCTCAGGGAAATCGGTTCTGGTGGTTTCGGCCGGGTCGTCCTCGCCCGGCATGAGGCATCCGGTACACCGGTGGCCATCAAGTATCTGCGGGCCGACCTGCGCAAGGATCCGATGTTCACGCTGATGTTCCGCGACGAGGCGGCGGTGCTGGCGTCGATCACGGATCCGAATGTGGTCCGGCTCTACGAGTACGTCGAGTCGGCAGCGGGCGCCGGGATCGTGATGGAGCTGGTCGAGGGCGTTTCGCTGCGGCAGATCCTGGCCGAGCGGGGTGCCACGACGCCCGAGGCTGCCCTGGTCGTGCTCGAGGGTTCGTTGTTGGGCCTGGCTGCCGCACACCGACGGGGTGTGGTGCACCGTGACTACAAGCCGGAGAACGTGCTGGTCGACGCCGAAGGCACCAGTAAACTGACCGACTTCGGTATCGCCGCGCGTTCCGGTGAGCGACCCCCACCCGCGGGGACGCTTCGCTATGCCGCGCCCGAGCAGCTCGCCGGGGCCCCCGCGAGCCCCTCCGGGGATGTGTACGCGGCCACCGCCACGTTCTATGAATGTCTCGCCGGCCATCCGCCATTCACCGGGACGCGCGAGGAGTTACTCCGTCAGCACACCACCGAGCCCGTGCCCCTGGATCCGCTGCCCGAGGCGCTACGGCCACTGATCGTGGCCGGGATGGCTAAAGATCCCCGGTCCCGGCCCGCGGACGCCGCTAGTCTGGTCACGAAACTGCGGTCCGTCGCGTCACATGCCTACGGCGCGGAGTGGCGGCGCCGCGGACGCTCTCACCTGGGCGAGGCAGCCCTGCTCCTCGCAGCACTGTGGCCAATCGGCGTGGGGGCTGCCCAACAGGGCACCGCAATGGGCTGGATCCACCTACCCCAACAGGCGCTACAGTCACGCCCTCGCTGGCGTTCGGCGCCGCGCCTCTTGCAGGCCGTCATCACGATAGCCGGAATCGCGGTCATCGCCGCCGTCGTCATACAGGCCATCCACCCGTCACGTACTCGGCCCGCCGATGCCACACACCCGATCACGTCCGTATCGCCCATGCCACGCATCCAGGCGGCCGTCTCCTCTAGCTCCGCACCGGTCGACGGCTATGTTCACGTCCCTTACCAGAGCGGCTCGGGCATGGACGCCCAGATCAGCGGCGAGGTCATCAACGCGATCAGCGGCGAGGTCGCCACCCTGTACTCCCAGGAGTTTCCTTTCACCGATGCGCCGGCTCCCGTCGCCTCGGTCCCGCTCAACCCCACCGGCTCAACCGCCGGTTACAATTTCCACCTCACACCAAACCTGGCTACCCGCTACACGGTCAAGGTATTCCGGACGAGCACCGCGAAGACTCCGCTGGCAACCTCGCCAGCCAGCACGGTCTACGTCACCCGTGGATCCCCCCTGGATCCGGCCTCGCAATCCACAAACAGCTGCGCGGCTGGGCAGTGTCATTTCACCATGACAGTGGTGTTCAGCGTCCCGCCGGCGGCACTGAGAACCGAGATGTCCCAGGCCAGATACACGTATTTCGCTGTCAACTACGGGACTGACTCCACGACGCCGATGCCGGAAACGCTGCGGCTGGGGGCCGGCAGCCCCGTCATCGGCGCCCCGCAGCAGATCTCCGCCGACAGGTACAAAATCACGGTAACCGTCTCCTATCCGGGACAGGGCCTGCACGAGAACGCGGGGGTCAGAGTCTGTTCGAAGGATGCCGTGGCGAAGGATGGCATCGGACTCCCCGGCAGTCATGGGTGTGGCGACCAGACCATTTCATTCGATGCCGACTACCTCGGCTGACTCGGATCCACTCGGACAGCGACGGCGAGGCAACCCGTACCTGTCCGGATCAGGAGATCGTCAACCGGTAGCGGGTCTCTGTCGCTGAGAAGCAGAGCCCGCGTCTGAGGGCTGCTTGGTGACAGCGGTGCCATCGATCTCGTGTGCGCACCGCCAGATGCAGCCATCGGGTTGGTCTGCAGTCCTGTGGTCAGGATCGGATGCGACGCCGGTAGCCCCACCGTGTGGTGCCGCCCGAGTCACGCGGGCATCAGACTGGCCGCGACCGTGGCCCCGAGCTCCCAGCAGGCCTCGCGTGCAGCGGCATCCGCCTCGCCGACGAGTGACAGGGGCTCGCGCAGGCGCTTCCACTTCAGCCCGGTGGCGATGGTCTCGACCCCGCGGATCGCACCGGTCGTGTCGCTGCCGCCGTGCACGTAAAGCGCGTATGGCCGGCCGATGGTCGCCTCAAGCACGGGATAGTAGATCTGGTCGAAGAAGTGCTTGAGCGCGCCGCTCATGTAGCCGATGTTCGCCGGCGTGCCGAGCACGTAGCCGTCCGCGGCGAGCACGTCGACCGCTGTCGCGGCCAGCGCCGGACGGACGACGACGTCGACGCCCTCGATCGCGTCGTCCCGGGCACCGACGAGCACCGCCTCCAGCATCGCCTGCATCGTCGGCGACGGCGTGTGGTGGACGATCAGGAGCGTCGGCATCGCGGCCATGTTATTGCCCCGGCCTCACCGTGCCGACCGGTCGGCACGGTGACGGGCGTCGTGACGATCCGTCGCGCAGGGCTCCGTGCGGTCAGCCGTGTGCCGCTGCGGCGGCGGCAGCGACCGCGCGCACGTCGGCGAAGGCGGCGGGGTCCAGGACGCGCTCTCCGATCTGGAGGAGTCCCTGCAGGACGGGCGGGGGCGCGGTGGCGGCCAGCCGGGCGACCAGGGCGTGCCGGGTGGGCCGCTCCAGGGCGGGGAGCATGTACTGCAGCGTCGTGGCCATCACCTCCGGGGTCGTGTCGGCCATGAAGCGGGCGCGGGTCACGGCGATCTCCTCGTCTCCACACAGTTCCCAGACCCGCGCCATGACCGCGGTCTCCTCGTCGTGCAGGTGGGGGAGGTAGCTGGCGACGAAACGGGCCAGGTCACGGTAGAGCCCGAGCCCGGCCGAAGGGTTGGGGGCCGCGAGCACGGCGATGAACCTGTCGTCGAGGTCGCCGAGCAGGTCGTCGAGGTCGCGGTGCTGCTCGCCGGCCGGTTCGGTGGTCTGCGGGTCGACGTCGTCGAGGATGCGCAGGATGTGCCGGTCCTCGTGCTCGGTGTGGGCGCGCAGCAGGTCGAGCAGCGGCCACCACCGCTCGCCGAGGGCCGCCACCTCGGCGGGGTCCGCCCAGTCGGTGCGGCCCGCCTGGACGGTGAGCTCGAACAGTCCCAGGCGCAGCGCCTTGTGGATATGGGTGAACAGGTCGTCGCGGACGAGCGTGTCAGCAGTCATGGCAGTGAAGGTACGAATCCCCCGGGCCACCCGCCTATCCCAGATATGAGGGGTTGGCCCGGCGGGTCGGCATGGTCATCCTGGAACCGTGAATCTGTGCGAGCGGGTCCAGGCGCTGGCGGCCGAGGGCGCCGACCTCACCGCCGTGCGCGGCCGCCTGGACCGCATCCTGCGCGCGAGCGTCCCGTACGACATCGCCGCGATCTCGACCGTGGACCCCGCCACCATGCTGTGGACGAGCTGCTTCATCAGCGGACAGCCAGCCGGCGACGAACGGGACCGGGAGAACGTCCTCTACGAGCTGGAGTTCACCGGCACCGACCTCAACGGCTACCGCGACCTGGCGGGCGGCGGCCGCCTTGTCGGCCGGCTGCACCAGACGACCGGCGGGGACCTGACCAGGGCGAAACGCTGGGAGCCGCTACTGTCGCGGCTGTCCTGCGTCGACGAGATGCGGGTGATCCTGCGCTCGGGCGCCATGACCTGGGGAACGCTGACGCTCTACCGCACGGGCTCGAGCCGGCCGTTCAGCGACCGGGACGAGGCGTCCATACGCGCCGCCCTGACCGCCATCGCCGACCTGTTCCGCCTCACCATGCTCCGCGCCGCGCTCGCCTCGCCGGGAAGCGTCGAACGGCCGCCGGGCCTGCTGATCGTCACCGCCCGCGGCGAGATCGAGTCGGTCACCGACGACGGCCGCGCCTGGCTCGCCACGCTGGACGACCGGGGCCGGCTGCCCAGCGTCGTGCGGTCCATCGCCGTGGCCGCCGCCACCGGCAACGGCCTCGCGCGCGCCGCGCTGCCGGCCCGCGACCGCCGCTGGGTCGTGCTGCACGGCTCGCCGATGCCCGGCGGCGACCCGCCGACGATCGCCGTCATCATCGAGGGCGCCCGCCCGATCATCGTCAGCGAGGTGATCGCCGGCGCCTACGGCCTCACGCCGCGCGAACGCGAGGTCATCGGGCTCGCCGCCCAGGGCAGATCCACCCGGCAGATGGCCACCGCGCTGGGCATCTCCCCCTTCACCGCGCAGGACCACCTCAAGGCGGTGTTCGCCAAGACCGGCGTGCGCACCCGCGCCGAACTGGTCGCCGCCCTCTACGTCCA
Source organism: Frankia sp. Mgl5 (assembly GCF_023242985.1). Taxonomy (NCBI): domain Bacteria; kingdom Bacillati; phylum Actinomycetota; class Actinomycetes; order Frankiales; family Frankiaceae; genus Frankia; species Frankia sp. Mgl5. Next base: position 87,605 of record NZ_JALKFY010000607.1, read on the forward strand.
GCAGTACGAGCCCCGCCGCGCCAACGCCAGCCAGCCCAGCCCCTACGGCTGGTACCTCGACGATCAGATCCCCGCCTGAGCCAGGCCGACCGACGTGGGCCGGCAGAGTCGGGCGATCACGCGGGAAAGGTACCGAGCAGCGTCCTTGCGGCAGATCCCATGAGCCGGACTTCCACCCGCGAGGCGGGCCTTACAGGCCCTGGACGGCAGTCGACGCCGTGATCGGGACCGGGCCGGCCGTCTGGGCGTCGGGGAGGGTGTCGGCAGGCAGCGGCGGCGGGGTGGGGAAGGGACGGCTCGGGATCTCCCTGCGCAGCACCGGGGCGATGTCGCTCTGGAAGAGCTCCATCGTCTCGCGGTGCTCCTTCGGGCTGAGGCCGTCCGCGTCGGCGTGCAACGGAGCCGATCACAGTGACGGGTCGCACTTACCAGCCTCGGCCGCGGGGCTGGAGCAGGCACGGCAGATGTCGGCGAAGACGTCGACGAACGGTCGGTTGTCGACCGTTCGCCAGACGACGGCCAGTTCGCTGGGCGGCAGTCCGCTGACCGGCCGACAGACGACGTCGTCGCGGTGGTAGATCTCGGCGTTGCCAGCGGAAAGCAGGGTGATCCCTGTTCCAGAGGCGACCGCTTCGAACGACTCCTCGGCGGTCTCGGCCTCCCCCGCGATGACGGCCGGGGACCGCCGGGCCGCCGCCCCGAGCCAGAAGTCCCGCTGGGCGCCGGCCGTCCTCGGCAGCGCGACGAAGGGCTCATCGACGAGATCGACGAAAGGCACTATGGGCCGACTGGCCAGGCGGTGTCCGGGCGCGAGCGCGACCCAGACATCTTCCCGCGCCACGACCCGCCAGGAAAGCGCGCCGGTGTCGGGTACCGGCAGCCAGGCGATCGCGACATCCACCTCGCCCTGGGCCAGGCCGACCGTGGGGTCGGCCCAGGAGACCTGGCGGAACATCAGCTTCCAGCCGGGAAGCCGCTGTCGCATCCGCGCGGTGATGGCTGGGATGAGCCCGCGACCGATCCGCGTCTGAAAGCCGACCCTCACTGTCGTCCCGGCCTGGGCCGACGCCTCCGACACCGCGAGCAGCGCCGCCTCCCAGTCCTCGGTGAGCTGCCGGGCATAGGGCAGCAGGGCCTCTCCGGCCGGAGTCAGCCGGACCGTCCGCCGGTCCCGATCGAACAGGACGGTCCGCAATGACTGCTCCAGCTGGCGGATCTGCTTGCTCAGCGCCGGCTGCGAGATGAACAGCCGCTGGCTCGCCGCCCGGGTGAAGCTCTGTTCCTCGGCGACCGCCACGAAGTAACGGAGGTCCCGCACATGCACATCCATAACCATTGGTTATAACAACGGGTCTTGGACCGACCCGGAGGAGCCAGGCACGGTGGTCTGGCGGACAGGACGCGCCCGGCCGGGTGAGGTCCACGAGTGGGACGCCGCCCGGGATCGTCGTCGCCGAGGCCGAGGCTCCGGCCGGCTGAACGGCCGGCGAGGTGACGTCCCAGCAGAGGCTTTCGAGGAGCGCGAGCGTGGAACTCGGTGTCAATGGTCTGAACGCGAAGGCGACGGCCGGCCCGGAGGCGACCGTCCGCCTGGCCCGGCTGGCCGAGGAGCTGGGGTACCGCTCCTGGTGGGCCGGTGAGCATGTCGTCCTGCCCAGCCCTCGGGTGCCGGCATCGCCGATGGAGGCGACGGACCCGATCCTCGACCCCCTGGTACACCTGACCTACGTGGCGGCGGCCACTCGGCGGCTCGAGCTGGGCACCGGGATCGTCATCCTTCCCCAGCGCAACCCGCTGGTCCTGGCCAAGCAGGTGGCGAGCCTGGACGTACTGAGCGGAGGGCGGGTGCTGCTCGGCGTCGGCGCCGGCTACCTGGAGCCGGAGATGTCCGCCATCGGGGTGCCGATGGCTGGCCGCGGCCGCCGTACGGACGAGTATCTGGACGCCATGACATCGCTCTGGCTCGATCCCCTGCCCTCCTACCGCGGGCGGTACGTTTCGTTCGGGAACGTCGACGCGCACCCACGGCCCGTACGCCCGGGCGGACCGCGCATCGTGATCGGCGGTCACAGCCCGGCCGCCTACCGGCGCGCGGTCGCTCGCGGGCACGGATGGTTCGGCAACGGTACGGCCGCCGACCTGGCCACACACCTGTCCGGACTGGCCGCGGCGGCAGCCGAGGTGGAGCGGCCGGCCCGACTCGGCCGCCTGGAGATCATCTATATGCAGCTTGATCCGGTCGAGGTCGATGCGGGATCAGCTCGCCGGTATGCCGATCTTGGGGTCGACCGTCTCCTCGTGTACCCCCTGCCGCTCGAGTCGGAGAGTGACGTCGCCGCCTTCCTGGAGCGGCAGGCCTCGCTTCCCCGCTGAGGTGAGGATTTCCGGTGTGGGCTGGGTCGGCGGCGGGCGTGGCTGACCGCGCCGGGTGGTCGGGCCCGGCGTC
>NZ_JALKFY010000772.1:0-1342 GCF_023242985.1 Frankia sp. Mgl5
GCGGCCTCTACCCGAACCAGTGAGTAACGATCTCCGAGCTTCAGTACGCCCATACAGGCTTTGTATCCTTGCTGTTCGACTCGATGTCCGGTCAGGATGGCGCGGATGGCGGCGGCGGTGTACGGGCCGACTTGCTCCGCCCAAGTAATGAACCGCTCGGCATTCCACTGCACGTATTGCTTATGTTTGTCGGGCATATGATCGGCAAGCGTGTGATATTGTCCGGGGCGACCGTAGAGGCGGGGATGCGAGCAGATGCGATGATGATTGTAGAACACCTCGATAACGCCTCTGGTGACCCGAACATCCACTTTGTGCTTGATGTATTCATAGGGCACGCTATAGTGCATCTTGTCGACCGCTATGTGATAATTGAACTGTACGGTGGCGACTTTCCAGATGGCGCATTCGTACGCGGAAGGCGGCAGCGGCAAAAGGGCGTGTTTCTCCTCGTCAAGAAACGCGCTCAGCCGGCTGCCCGGCTTTTTCTGAAACGGTCGTTTATTGAACGCCGTCAGCTTTTCGGCGATGGCCGCGTTCAGTTCCGTCAGCGTGAAGAACGTCTGCTGACGCAAAGCAGCAAGGATCCAGGTAGAGATAATACCGACCGTGCCTTCGACGCCGGGCTTGTCCTTAGGTTTACGGACGCGGGCCGGGATGACCGCCGTGCCGTAATGCTCCGCCATTTCGTGATATGTCTTGTTGATTACGGGGGAATACCAGGAGGATTGTTCGACGCCGGTCTTGAGGTTGTCCGGCACAAGGATTTTGGTGACGCCGCCAAAATGCGCAAACGCATTGATATGGGCCGTAATCCAACTTTCTTGATTCTGGGACAGGAAGCCCTCCACATAAGCATATTGGCTGCAGGATAGCGCGGCGACGAAGATATACACCGGCAGCAGTTCGCCCGTTTCAGCATCCACCAATGTTGCCGTTTGACCGGCCCAGTCGACTTCCATTTGCTCACCGGGCTTGCGTTGGATGTGCATCGTAGCTTTCGTGGTTGCGGCATACTTGCGGTAGTAGTTGCAATATTGCGTGTACTTCAGGGGGATTTCGCGGCTCAGCCGACACATCTCGCAATACTCGCTCCAAAGCAGGCTGAGGGTAACGCCGCTCTTCACCAATTCCCGGTGGATGTATTCGCAATCCGGGATTTTACGCGAGGAGACCTGGGCTTTCTCGGGGAAGAGCAGGTACTGCAGATCTGCATCCGCCACATCTTCTGGCAGCGGCCATGCCAACTCCTTTTCCTTCGCACGGTTCAACACCTCAGAAACGGTGTTTCTCGAGCATTGACAACTCGAGGCAATGCTTCGCTGGCTCAACCCCATGCTAT
>NZ_JALKFY010000773.1:0-1314 GCF_023242985.1 Frankia sp. Mgl5
GCGTTCGCCGGAGCGGCGGGCGGAGTTCGGGGCGTTGGCGGTGCCGGAGTCGTACCGGGGTGTGGTGGTGCGCAAGGACGAGGTGGGGATGTTCGAGGGGCGGGCGTCCCGGGACAAGGACCCGCGGGAGTCGTTGCATGTGGATGAGGTGGCGACGCCGGAGTTGGGGCCGGGTGAGGCGCTGGTGGCGGTGATGGCGTCGTCGGTGAACTACAACACGGTGTGGACGTCGATTTTCGAGCCGTTGTCGACGTTCGGGTTCCTGGAGCGGTACGGGCGGTCGTCTCCGCTGGCGAAGAAGCATGACCAGCCGTATCACGTGGTCGGGTCGGACCTGGCGGGGGTGGTGCTGCGGACGGGGCCGGGAGTACACGCGTGGCACCCGGGGGATGAGGTGGTGGCGCACTGTCTGTCGGTGGAGTTGGAGCGTCCCGAGGGTCACAACGACACGATGCTGGATCCGGAGCAGCGGATCTGGGGGTTCGAGACGAATTTCGGTGGTCTTGCGGAGCTGGCGTTGGTGAAGGCGAACCAGTTGATGCCGAAGCCGGGGCATTTGAGTTGGGAGGAGGCGGCGGCGCCGGGGTTGGTGAACTCGACGGCGTACCGGCAGCTGGTGTCGCGTAACGGCGCGAACATGAAGCAGGGCGACGTCGTACTGATCTGGGGAGCATCAGGAGGACTGGGGTCGTACGCCACGCAGATGGCGTTGCGCGGCGGGGCGATCCCGGTGTGTGTGGTGTCCTCGCCGGAGAAGGCGGCGATCTGCCGGGCGATGGGCGCGGAGCTGGTGATCGACCGGGCGGCGGAGGGGTACCGGTTCTGGTCGGACGAGCGGACGCAGGACCCGCGGGAGTGGAAGCGCCTCGGGCGGCGGATCCGGGAGCTGACCGGTGGGGAGGACCCGGACATCGTCTTCGAGCATCCGGGGCGGGAGACGTTCGGCGCGTCGGTGTTCGTGGCACGTCGCGGTGGGACGGTGGTGACGTGCGCGTCGACGAGCGGGTTCGTGCACGAGTTCGACAACCGGTACCTGTGGATGAACCTGAAGCGGATCATCGGGTCGCATTTCGCGAACTACCGGGAGGCGTGGGAGGCGAACCGGTTGGTGGCGCGGGGGATGGTGCATCCGACGTTGTCGAAGGTGTATCCGTTGGAGCGGACGGGGCAGGCGGCGTTCGATGTGCACCGCAACGCCCATCAGGGGAAGGTCGGGGTGCTGTGCCTGGCGCCGGAGGAGGGGCTGGGGATTCGTGACGAGGAGACCCGGGCTCGTCACCTCACCGCCATCAACCGCTTCCGCGGCGTGTAGGA
>NZ_JALKFY010000774.1:0-1296 GCF_023242985.1 Frankia sp. Mgl5
GCCCCCCCCACCCCCCCCGACCGCCCCCCCTCCCCCGCCACCCCCCCCACCGCACCCGCGCACCCCACCCTCGACCGCAAATTCCGCAACCACTAATCCCCCTCCAACTCCCCCGCCCCCGACACCCACCGACCCTCCACCGTCGAAAAAAACGGAACCCGAGGCACCACCGACCGCACCCCCGCCAACAACTCCCGCAACTCCCCCGCCACCCCATCCACCTGCGACGAATGCGACGCATAATCCACCGCCACCCACCGCACCCGCACACCCCGACCCTCCAACACCCCCACCAACTCCACCAGACCAGCCCGCTCACCCGACACCACCGTCACCCCCGGACCATTCACCGCCGCCACCTCAACCCCCACCGGCAACAACCCCACAACCTCATCCACCGGCAGGAACACCGACACCATCCCACCCCGACCCGACAACCTCTCCGCCACCACCCGACTACGACCCACCACAACCCGCACCGCATCACCCACCCCCAAAGCCCCCGCCACACACGCCGCCACCACCTCACCCTGCGAATGACCCAGCACCGCACCCGGAACCACCCCCAACTCACCCCACACCCGCACCAACCCCAAACCCACCGCGAACGACGCCGGCTGCACCACCTCCACCCTCTCCAACACCCCATCCGACCCCACCCCCCGCAACACATCCACCAACGACCAGTCCACCAACCCCGCCAACACCCCAGAAACCTCCTCCACCACCCCCCGAAACACCTCCGACAACCACGAAGAACCCCCCAACAAACCCGCACCCATACCCACCCACTGCGCCCCCTGACCCGGAAAAACAAAAACCGGGCCCGCGGTGCCGCCGACGTCCGCGATCCCGGAGAGCACCGCTGGATCGGGAAGCCCGTCACTCAGCGCGCGCAGCGCGGTCAGGGCGTCGTCCCGGCTGCCGGCGACGACGGCCCCGCGATGGGACAGCCTCGCGCGGCCCTGAGCCAGGGCTCGCCCGACCTCCGGGAGCGTGATCTCCGGCCGGTCCGCGAGGAACCGCTCCAGCCGCCGGGCCTGGTCACCGAGAGCTGTCGGTGACGCCGCCGACAGCACCAGGGGAACGCGGGCGTCCTCGATGGCCGTGGCCGTTGCCGTTGCCGTTGCCGTGGCCGCGGCGACGTCGGCCGGGTCGGCCGGGGCCTGTTCGATGATCACATGGGCGTTCGTCCCGCTCACCCCAAACGACGACACACCCGCCCGCCGCGGCCGGCCCGTCTCCGGCCACACCACCGGCTCCGTCACCAGCGACACCGCACCCGCCGACCAGTCC
>NZ_JALKFY010000775.1:0-1259 GCF_023242985.1 Frankia sp. Mgl5
GCTAGTGCGCTGACCGTGATCCTTTCCGGTGGTCAGGCGGCATGTGATCGTGGGCGTCCCCAGCGTTGCTGGCGTTCGCTGCGGACACGGGCGCGTTCACGGCGCTGGGCCTGCAGGACGGTGGGGTGACGGGCGTGGGCGTTGCGCCAGTGCAGGTAGGCCTGCAGGGCGCGGGCGAGCACGGGATGGTTCGGATGGTTCGCGTTACCCATCACGAAGGTCCGCAACGGTCCGAACTGGGCCTCGATCGGATTCGCCCACGACGCGTTCGTCGGGGTCAGACAGATCTCGACGTTGTGTCGTGCCGCCCACCGGCGGATCGCCGGGGTGGTGTTCGCGGACAGGTTGTCGCAGATCACGTAGACCGGGGCGGTGTCGGGACGCGCGGCCCGGATCGTCTTCAACGCGGCCAGGGTGTTCGCCCCGCCCTTGCGGGTCCGGGTGACACCCCAGAGCTGGTCGTCGCCCAACGAGTAGCAGCCGTGGAAGTAGCGGATCCCGTGGGTGCGGTGGTAGGTCGCGGGCAGCCGGTCGGGATGCCGCTGGGGTGCCCAGCCGACGCCGTGGGTCGGGCGGATCGAGAGCGGTCCGAACTGGTCGAACGCGAAACAGCGGTTCGGACATGTCGAGGTGAGGTACTCGATCCGGTCGAGTTTGCTCTCTTTGTCCGGGTCGGTGGACTCCTTCCACGTGCGCGTGCGCTGGAACGAGATCCGGTGGTGGTGCAGAAGCTGACGGAGTCGTTCCCGGCCGATGCTCACCGTCCGGTCGGGGTTGTCGGCCAGGTAGGCGGCGAGCTTGCGCACGCTCCAGTGCGTGAACGGCTGTCCGAGTTTCTCCGGGCGGGTCCGGGCCGTCGCCATGGCGAACGCCTCGTCGTCAGCGCTGATCAGGCGGGGACGGCCTCCCGCCCAGCGAGGGTCCAGGCAGTCCAGGCCGATGTCGTTGAACCGGTGGATCACCCCCCGGACCGTGTCCTCGTCGGCCTGGACGAGGCGGGCGATCGCGGGCACCGGTGTTCCGCTCGCCGACGCCATGACGATCAGGGCCCGGCGGACCCGGATCGCGCCGTGTTTCCCGCGGCGCACGATCGCCTGGAGTCGTTGGCCTTCCTCGTCGGTCAGCCGCCGTGCCCGTACCGGCCGTGCCATCGTGGTTCACCTCCAGGGCTGGTCACCGTCCTCATCAGGCACGGTGTGCCCACGACCACCCACCCCTACCTACTTCACGGCCGGAAACGTTCGTGGTCAGCGCACTAG
>NZ_JALKFY010000776.1:0-1247 GCF_023242985.1 Frankia sp. Mgl5
ATGGAGGCTTGATTCTCTGAGAGGATCGAGTCATGGCACGTCCTTCCCCTTACCCCGCCGAGCTGCGGCGTCGTGCGGTCCGGATGGTCGCCGAGGTCCGTCCCGACTACCCCACCGAGTGGGCCGCGATGAAGGCCGTCGCGTCCAAGCTCGGCATCGGAACGGCCGAGACGGTACGGCAGTGGGTCCGGCGCGATCAGATCGACAACGGGAACCGGCCCGGGGTGACGACGGAGGAGTCCGCGCAGGTCAAGGCCCTGAAGAAGGAGGTCGCCGAGCTGAAGCGGGCGAATGAGATCCTCAAGGCCGCGGCGAGTTTCTTCGCGGCCGAGCTCGACCGGCCACACCTGCGCTCGTAGCGTTCATCGACGAGCACCGGGACCGCTTCGGCGGTGTCGAGCCGATCTGCCGCGTGCTGACCCTGCACGACTGCAGCATCGCCCCCTCCACCTACTACGCCCACAAGCAGCGTCAGGCATCGCCCTGCGCCCGCCAGGTACGGGACGCCGAGCTCACGACGCTGATCACCGAGGTCTACGACGCCAACTACCGTGTCTACGGGGCGCGGAAGATCTGGCGGGAGCTGCACCGGCAAGGCCACCCGGTGGCCCGCTGCACCGTCGAACGCCTCATGCGTGACCTCGGCATCACCGGTGCCGTCCGCGGCAGGAAAGTGGTCACCACCCTGGCGGATCCGGCCGCGACGCGGGCTCCGGACCTGGTGGAACGCGACTTCGTGGCCGACGCACCGAACCGCACCTGGGTCGCTGACTTCACCCACGTCGCAGCCTGGGCCGGCACCGTCTACGTCGCGTTCGTGGTGGACACCTTCTCCCGCCGCATCGTCGGCTGGTCCGTCGCGACCACCAAGCACGCCGAACTCGTCCTGACCGCGCTGGAGATGGCACTGTGGCAACGGGACCGGACCGGCACCAGGCCCGTAGCGGGTGAGCTGATCCATCACTCGGACGCGGGTTCGCAATACACGTCTTTCACGCTCGCCGAGCACCTGGACCGAGCCGGCATCGCGGCCTCCATCGGCACGGTCGGCGACGCACTGGACAACGCACTGATGGAATCGACCATCGGCCTGTACAAGACAGAACTGATCAAACCGCGGCGGCCCTGGCGAACTCTGCCCGAGGTCGAGTTGGCCACCGCCGAATGGGCGGACTGGTACAACCACCGACGCCTACATGGTGAGATAGGCCACATCCCACCAGTCGAATACGAAGCTAACTACTACC
>NZ_JALKFY010000777.1:0-1242 GCF_023242985.1 Frankia sp. Mgl5
CCGGCCGCGGCCCCGGGCTCCGATTCGGACTCGGGGACGGCTGGCGGGGCCTCCTCGATGACGACGTGCGCGTTCGTGCCCGACATCCCGAACGAGGAGACCCCCGCGCGGCGGACCCGGGCGGCCTGCCGTGGCCAGGCGACCGGCTCGGTGACCACCTCGACCGACCCCGTCGACCAGTCGACCCGCGACGAGGGCGCGTCCACGTGCAGGGTCTTCGGCACCGACTGATGCCGCAGCGCCTCCACGATCTTGATGATTCCGGCCACCCCGGCGGCCGCCTGCGCGTGCCCGATGTTCGACTTCACCGACCCCAGCCACAGCGGGCGGCCCGGCTCCCGCCCCTGCCCGTAGGTCGCCAGCAACGCGCCGAGCTCGATCGGATCACCCAGCCGGGTGCCCGTCCCATGCCCCTCCACCACGTCGACCTCGGACGGGCCCACACCCGCGTCCGCAAGCGCGGCCCGGATCACCCGCTCCTGCGCCCGACCACTCGGCGCCGTCAAACCATTCGACGCACCATCCTGATTCACCGCCGAACCCGCCACCACCGCCAACACCCCATGCCCCCGAACCCGCGCCACCGACAACCGCTCCACCACCAACACACCCACCCCCTCACCCCACCCCGTCCCATCCGCACCCTCCGCAAACGCCTTCACCCGCCCATCAGCAGCCAACCCCCGCTGCCGCGAAAACTCCACAAAACCCACCGGCGTCGACATCACCGTCACCCCACCCACCAACGCCATCCCACACTCACCCGCCCGCAACGCCCGCACCGCCAGATGCAACGCCACCAACGACGACGAACACGCCGTATCCACCGTCACCGCCGCCCCCTCCAACCCCAACACATACGCCACCCGACCGGAGGCCACGCTCGAGGCGGTCCCACTGATCCGGTAACCCTCCACCCCCTCGGACGCCGTCACCGACTCGCCGCCGTAGCCCTGGTAAATCAGGCCGGTGAAGACGCCGGTGTCGCTGCCACGCAGCGACGACGGATCCACCCCCGCCCGCTCCAACGCCTCCCACGACACCTCCAACAACAACCGCTGCTGCGGATCCATCGCCAACGCCTCACGCGGCGAAATCCCAAAAAAACCCGCATCAAAATCACCCGCACCAGCCAGAAAACCACCCGACCGCACATAACTCCGACCCACCCGACCAGGATCCGGATCATAAAGACCCGCCACATCCCAACCCCGATCCACCGGAAACTCCGACACCGCGTCG
>NZ_JALKFY010000778.1:0-1236 GCF_023242985.1 Frankia sp. Mgl5
CTAGTGCCGCATCAGGCAACGTTCGCCTTGGCGACGACGGCACGGAGTTTCTTGTCGGCGGCGTGGCGGTTCCGCCAGCCGAGGTAGCGGCGGATCATGCTGGCTTGCGCGCGGTGGTTGCGGTGGTCGGTGCCGTCCAACGCGAAGTAGCGCAGGGCGGTGAACTGGGCCTCGATGCGGTTGAGCCACGAGCTGTTGGTCGGGGTGTAGGCGATCTCGACGTTGTTCGTCGCCGCCCACGCTCCGACCCGCCCATCGACCCGGGTCGACAGGTGCGGCGAGTAGTTGTCGCAGATGATCGCGATCCGCACGTCAGGCGGATAGAGGCCGCGCAGGTAGCGGCAGAAGGTCAGGAACACCGTGCGGTTCTTCGTGGTCTTCACATGCCCGTACATCCAGTCTTTGCCCAGGTCGTAGGCGGCCATCAGGTGCCGCACTCCCTGCGTGCGGGTGTAGGTGGCACGCCGCCGGCGCCGCGGGCCTCGTTTCGGGTCGGTCTTCGCACCGCCGACCCCAGCCCACATCCGTCCCGGCCGGGGCATCAGGTTGAGCGGGCCGAACTCGTCGAGGCAGAACACGACCGTTGGCTCGCCGGGCTCGGGCACGACCTGACCGTCGATGATCGCGTACAGGTGCTCGACGCGGGCCTTCTTCGGTTCGTACTCCGGATCCGAGCTGGCCTTCCACGTCTTCAGGCGTTGAAACGAGACGCCCTCCTCGCGGAGCAGGACCCGTAGGCCCTCGTGGCTGATGTCGTCGACCACCCCCTCGGCGACCAGGAACTCGGCGAGTTTGGTCAGGCTCCAGGTCGAGAACGGCAACTGATGCTCCGACGGACGGGACTTCGCGATCTTCTTGATCTCCCGGCGTTCCGGCAGCGTGAACTTCCGGGGCCGCCCGCCTGCGTACTTCGGGTAAAGCGAGTCGAACCCGTCGGCGTTGAAGTTGTGGATCACGTCGCGGACCCGGTCCTCCGACGTGAACGTCACCTCCGCGATCTTCGTCGGGGTCATGGCCTGCGCCGAGAGCAGAATCATCTGCGCCCGCCGCCACGTCACCACCGACCCTGAGGACCGTCGCACAATCCGTAACAGCCGCTGTCCCTCGTCCGGATCGATCTCCCGGACCCGCACCCGTTCCGCCACACCACAGATCATCAGCCGGATGGCCAGATCCCAGCGGGACCCGACCCGGCGCGTCCACACAACGGGCAAACCTTCGCGGCTACGGCACTAG
>NZ_JALKFY010000779.1:0-1233 GCF_023242985.1 Frankia sp. Mgl5
CGCTCTTAGCCGCGCCACTGGTCCTGCTGATGCTTGTCACCGCGTGCGGGTCGGACGACAGCGACACGCCTGACACGGAAAACACGGCGGCAGACACCGAGGTGCTCGGACCGGTGGCGGCGGCGAAGGGTGAACCCGTCAAGATTGGGGTCATCTCGGACGGCAAGTCCGCGAGCGGCGACAACTCGATCCAGTTCCGCGTGGCTGACGCGACCGTGAAGTACCTGAACGAGCACCGCTCCGGCATCGGTGGCCGACCCATCGAGCTGGTGACGTGTGAGACGCAGGCGGACCCGGCCAGGGGCGTGGACTGCGGAAACCGGATGATCGAGGACGATGTCGTCGCTGTCGCCGTGGGCGAGTCCGCGGTCAACGCGAGCATCTGGCAGCCGTTGGCCGACGCGAACATTCCGGTGATGTTCTTCGGCGCCGGCGACCCGGCATTGCTCGCCGACAGCGAGTCGACCTTCACCCTGGGCGATCCCACCTTCGCCGTGCTCCAGTTGCCGATCGGTCTCGCGAAAGACAAAGGCGTCGACAAGGTGACGTCGGTGGTGATCGACGTGCCCGCGGCGCTGCACGTCCAGCAGGACGTCGCGCCGAAGCTGTTCGAGGAGGCGGGTATCGGCTATGAGCTCGTCACGGTGCCCCCGGGCACGGCCGATATGGCGCCGCAGATGCAGAGGGTCGTCGATGGTGACCCCGGGGTCGTGTTCGTCGTGGGTAACGACTCCTTCTGTATCAGTGCGTTCAACGCTTTGAAGGCGGTCGGGTACGACGGCACGATCAGTGCCATCTCGCAGTGCGTCACCGACGCGACTCGTAAGGCGGTGTCGTCGGACGTGCTCGACGGGATGGTCGTCGCGGCCCTCGCACCGGTCGGCGGGACCGACCCGTCCAGCCTCCTCTACACCGCGGCAATGGAAACCTACGGTCACGATGTCGATGTCAGCTCGACCGGCGGCCCGGGCATGTTCATAGCGCTCGCCGGGCTCCAGACGGCCCTGGAAGGTATCTCGGGGGACATCACCCCGGAAACGGTGCTCGCCACCATCAAGGCGATGCCGGAGAAGGAGTTGCCGGGGGCGGCCGGCTTGAAGTTCCGCTGCAACGGAAAAGCCCACCCCGAATCGCCGGCGTCCTGCGTAAGGGGTGGGTTGTCAACGACCCTCGACGACAAGGGCCAGCCCACCGAGTACAAGGTTCTCGGAACCTCTCCGATCGAGAACTGAA
>NZ_JALKFY010000780.1:0-1228 GCF_023242985.1 Frankia sp. Mgl5
GGCCCTGTCCTTCAGGTCGGGGTCAGCGCATCGACGACAGCGTGACAGGCGTGCCTGCTATGCTGTCACCTGTGGGGTCGAAGGTGGTGAAGCGGGCGTACCGCTACCGTTTCAACCCGACCCCCGATCAGGCTGCCCAGCTCGCGCGAACCTTCGGCTGTGTCCGCTATGTGTACAACCGGGCGCTCGCCGAACGGCACCGGGCCTGGTTCCAGGAGCAGCGGCGGGTCACTCACGCCGAGACCGACCGGATGCTCACAGCGTGGAAGCGCGACCCGGAAACGGAATGGCTCGCCGAGCCGTCGAAAGGCCCGCTTCAGGCCACGCTGCGGAATCTCCAGACCGCGTATGTGAACTTCTGGCAGAAACGCGCCGGCTACCCGACGTTCAAGAAGAAGGGCAGGACTCTCGACTCGGCGACCTACTTCCGGAACTGTTTCAGTTTTCGGGACGGTCGGATCACGCTGGCGAAGCAGGACGGGCCGCTGGCGATCGTCTGGTCGCGTCCGCTGCCCGACGGGGCGGAGCCCTCGCAGGTCACGGTGTCGCGGAACGCCCGCGGCCAGTACCACGTCTCGATCCTGGTCGAAGAGACCATCACCGCCCTTCCCGTGTCGCCTGGGCGGGTGGGGATCGACGCGGGGGTCACCTCGCTGGTCACCCTGTCGACGGGGGAGAAGGTGGCCAACCCGAGGCACGAGCGTCGGGATCGGGCCCGGCTGGCCCGTGCGCAGCGGGACCTGTCCCGGAAGGTGAAGGGGTCGGCGAACCGGGCGAAGGCCCGAGCGAGGGTCGCCCGGGTGCACGGTCGGATCGCCGACCGGCGTCGGGATCATCTCCACCAGCTGTCCACGAGGATCATCCGCGAGAACCAAACGGTGGTCATCGAGGATCTGTCCGTCCGCAACATGGTCAGGAATCATTCGCTCGCGCGGGCGATCTCCGATGCTTCCTGGTCGGAGTTGCGGCGGATGTTGGAGTACAAGGCCGGCTGGTACGGTCGCACCGTCATTGCGATCGATCGGTTCTATCCGTCGTCCAAAACCTGTTCGGTGTGCGGGTCGATCGTGAAGGAACTGCCGCTCAACGTCCGGGAGTGGGCCTGTCGCGGCTGCGGCACGGTCCACGACCGGGACGTGAACGCGGCGGTCAACATTCTGGCCGCGGGGCTCGCGGTGGCTGCCTGTGGAGATGGAGTGAGACCGCCTCGCTCCTGAAGCGAGGAGGC
>NZ_JALKFY010000781.1:0-1227 GCF_023242985.1 Frankia sp. Mgl5
CCCCCCCGGCGCCCGGGCGGCGGCGGCCCCCCCCCCCCCCCCCCCCCCCCCCCCCCGACCTGGGGAAATCGGGGGCTGCTACCGGCGGCGAAGCCTGCGCAGGATCCGGGCGATGCCACGGGGCCTTTCGATGGCCGTCGCACCGCCGCACAGGCACGGTGCCGGCCGGTAGGCGCCATCCGGACGAAGGCTGCCGCCCAGGTCGACCACATGGGGGTCCGGGTAGCGCACGTCCGCGTCGAAGATCGCTTCCTGGTTGAGGGTGATCGCCAGGGCCAGCGGATCCTTCAGGGTGCGGATCGCTACCGATGTCATGCCGTAGCCGTGATCGTCGATCGCGACCATCACGTTTCCGATGGCGAGGAAGTCGCAGGACTGGTCAGGATGCGGCATCATGATCGGTTCCTTCGCGGGGGGCGGGGTGGGGGAACGCTTCGGTGATCGCGTCCAGGTGCCCTTCGTGCCGGGCGTAGTTGATCCACTTTTCGGCGGTGCGGTGCGGTCGGATGACGGCGTCCTCATTGCCGCGCACCTTCCGTAGCCGGGCGGCGACGTGTTCGACGGCCAGGCCGTTCGTGTCGAACGGGGTCGGGGCGACGATGTTGATTCCGGCGTCGGGGTCGACCAGGTGCGCGTAGTAGACCCCGGATGGGTGCGGGAATACCGCGATGGTGGGTGTGGGCATGACGGGTCACCTTCCTTTCCGTGGATGGGGGTCCGGTGCGCACATCCCGGTCGCATCGTTCGCGGTACCGGTTTCCCGTTCGGGTTTCGCGTTGCGTTCCCGTTCGGGCGGTGCGTTTTCGGTGTGGGACAACATTAACCTGCCCCATTCGGCAATGGGAAGGGGTTTTCCATGACTCTTTAGGGAATGTTTTCGAAAAGAGTCATGGAAATGCGCTTGCCTGAATGGCGAACGCGAGCTATCCGCGTATGCGCGGATAGGTAATGGACGAAAAGAGTCATGAAAACGGGGATGGGAATGCGCGCGGAATGAGATAGAATGGTGGCAACGGAATCGACGCGACAACGGAAAGGGGGTGGTGGGGGTGCGCGCACGCGACCGGCGGCGGCCCGGCCCCCCCCCCCCCCCCGGGGGCGGGGCCCCCCCCCCCCCCCCCCCGGCGGGGGGGGGGGGGGGGCCCCCCGCCCGCCACGATCGCGACCAGCTCGGCGGCCTGCCGCTTGTGATCGGCGTCGTCGGCCGCGTCGCGGTAGCGCCGGATG